>JARXZD010000018.1 GCA_029893765.1 Bacilli bacterium PM5-9 | reverse complement strand
GTTTACATATTCAAAATATTAATGATAACACTTTTTACAATTACACATAAAAAAGAAGGTAACTTATGTTACCCCCTAATTATTGACAAAGCTCCGTTTAATTTATTTCTTTTAGAAGTTAAAGAATGGGAAAATACTTCTTCCACCATCAGGTAGATTTTTAGCCTTTTTCCATTGAGCTACTAGTGTGATAACATTATTTTCATCAGCAAATTTAATCATATAATCATCTAGTGTTAAAGTATCTCCAGGATTAAATATAGGATTAATTTTCCATTCAACAAAATCGTGTTTTTCTTTTTTCATTGTTGCTTCTTTAACAATAATACTTTCGCCATATCTAATTGTATGACTTGATGGTACTTTTCCTTTAGTGTGTCCATTACCATCATATTTTACTTTATATACTTCTCTATCATAATATAATTTAACTATCAAGCTTCCATCACCGGCAACAACTAATTCTTTTTTAGATGCAGGAGATTTAGAATCTTCATAAGTCTTCTTGCTTTCATTAAATGCATAGCCAACAATATCTTTTATTGTATATGTAGCTTTACTACCAGTTTTAGCATTATGCATTTGAGATTGATGTAATTGATATTTGTTTACTAAAAGAGTTTCAGTATAATGTTCTACTTTATAAACATTATCATTAGCAATCCATTTAGCATAAAGTGTTTTATCACCAGTATCAGTCGTAGAAATAGAAGTAAATGCACTTGTATATGTATCATCAGTATACCAACCATCAAAAGTATATCCTTCTCTACTTGCATCATCAAATGAAGCAACTCCAACACCATAAGTATATTCATTAGGGTTGTTAGTATTGTTTGTACCACCATCTAGGTTGTAAGTAATATTGTATTTATTTACTTCCCATTTAGCATATAACTTCTTATCACCAGTATCAGTCGTAGAAATAGAAGTAAATTCGTTTGTATGAGAACTTTCAGCAAACCAACCTTTAAAAGTATGTCCAGTTTTAGAAGGATCAGCAAACGAAGGAACTCCAACACCATAAGTATATTTATTAGGGTTAGAAGGATCATTTGTACCACCATCTAAGTCATAAGTTACATTATAATTATTAGCTTCCCACTTAGCGTGAAGCACTTTATCCCCTATATCAGTAGTAGAAATAGAAGTAAATGTATTTGTATAAGAACTTTCAGCAAACCAACCTTTAAAAGTATGTCCAGTTTTAGATGGATTAGCAAATGAGGCAACTCCAACACCATAAGTATATTCATTAGGGTTGCTACTGCTGTTTGTACCACCATATAGATTGTAAGTAATATTGTATTTATTTACTTCCCATTTAGCATATAACTTTTTATCACCAGTATCGGTAGTAGAAATAGAAGTAAATTCGTTTGTATGAGAACTTTCAGCAAACCAACCTTTAAAAGTATGTCCAGTTTTAGATGGATCAGCAAACGAAGGAACTCCAACACCATAAGTATATTTATTAGGGTTAGAAGGATCATTTGTACCACCATCTAAGTCGTAAGTTACATTATAATTATTAGCTTCCCATTTAGCGTGAAGCACTTTATCACCTATATCAGTAGTTGAGATAGAAGTAAATGTATTTGTATAAGAACTTTCAGCAAACCAACCTTTAAAAGTGTGTCCGGTTTTAGATGGATTAGCAAATGAGGTAACTCCGACACCATAAGTATATTTATTAGGGTTAGAAGAATCGTTTGCGCCACCATACAATTCATAAGTTATATTATAATCATTAGCTTTCCATTTAGCATACAATGTAGTATCAGCTATTATCTTAAATTTATTATCAGTAGTATTTGGAACATATGTTGTTCCAGTTCCATCTTCTTTAGTGTTCCAACCAACAAAAGTATATCCAGTTTTTTCTAAATCACCTTTTTCTAAAACTGTAACCATGCTTTCTTTATAGTAAGGATTATTACTATCAACAGGAGCAGTACCACTTGTTTCACCATTACCATCGTAAGTAACATAGTATTCTAGTACTTCTGGAGTTACAGTAAGAACTAGTGTTTTAGGGCTGCTACCTTCAAAACTATGAACACTAGAACTATCAATTCCTTGATCGTCTTCGCCTTGTGCCCAAATATAAATTACATAATTACCTTCAGCTAAACTCGAATTATCAATTGTTGATTTAATTGGATTGATAACTAAATCATCAGGAGTACTGCCTTTTGATGTTCCGTAAGCAACAATTGTTCTATCGCCATTATCAGCTACTTGAACAATTTTATATGCAAGATAATCTCCAACATAATCATCACTCTTAACTGTAATTGTTTTTCCTTGTTCAACTTTTAATCCAGCACTCAAGTCAATTTCTTTATCATCAGAATCTGTAAGTGAGTTTAATGAAACTTTATCACTAACTAATGTTAATTTATAACTCTTGTAATCATCACTTTGTGAATAATTCCAATTTGTTGTAGTTGTTGATTTATCTTCTTTTATTTGATTTGACAATGTTGGTTTTGAATTAACGATTTCATGTGTCATCATTACATTATTTGGATTTAGTTTTGTTATAGGCCTAACTCCAGCAGAATCTCTTGATAGAGTATATGGTCTAACATCAATTCTACCAGGAGTAGAATATTCCATAACAACATAATTATATACTGAACTAGAATTATTGTACCAACCCTCAGGAGATCGCGTCCAATAAAAAATTTCTTCATCATATTTTGACATTCCTCTATTATATTCATTACCTGCACTACCAGTACTATATTCAACACTATCACCACTATAATTCATTTTTGGTGGTAATCCATCAGCATTCCAAAATAATTTATTGTGTTCAATTTTTCCAGATATTGATGAAACGCCCATTGGCAGGTAGGCATAGGCATCACTCATAGTGACAGGCCAGCCATTAAATCCATAAACACCTGCACCATAATAACTGTTCCATTCTCCCTCTGTAGATGATGATCCATTGTATTTTGTTATATCACCAGTATTTCTGATAACAACACCTGTATCCCAACCTTTACCTTGTGCAATAAAATATGTATCAACATTTTTTCTTCCAAGGGCATTCAATTCAGCATTATAAATATCACCACTACCTAAATTGGTTGAACCACTTTCAATTTGAAAGTTATTTGCAAATCCTGGCTCATCATCAAATTTTTGATAGCAATATCTTGCGGGGTTGCCAATAACAGGACTGGATTTTAATTCATATGAATAAACACCTAACTTATTTAACCAGTTTCCAACATAAGAAGCTTTGTAATCTGCTTCACCAGATAATAAATCACAATCACCAGCAAAGCTTGCCTTTCCAAAACCAGAAAATCTTTTAGTATCAATTACATAGTCGCTAAATAGCGTTAGTAGATTATCTTTATTATTTCCGTTTTGATCACCATCTTCTCCCATAACTTGCCATTGAAGTGGAGTTGGATATTCTTCTCTACTCTTAGTTAGAGCACCATAAAATTCACTACTTTTAGACTCAGTAAGATGTTTATATGAGCCAAAATAAACTCTATTTCCTATTAAGGAATTAAAGTCAATTCCATCATATACTTTGCCTTGTGCACTAGCGTCTTGTTTTGGCATTTCTGCCATAATATTTTGATTAACAGCAAGCAATAATGCTGTAATTAGTATTATTAAAAAACCAAATATCTTTTTGATAACAATTCCCACTTTCATATTAAAATTTTAAATACTGTTATGACATCATAACATTAATAATATTTTATCATTAGATTAAGTGATTGTAAAGGAAATATGTAAAAAAAAATAGTATTGTGGGTCATTTATGTTCACAAATATCATCATAAAAATAAAAATGTTGGTTTTTTAAATGATAAACAAGCGAAAAATTAACAATTTTTGTCTATTATAAATGAATAAAGATATCAAAATGATGTTTATATTAGAAAATAGTGTGTTAATGTAAAAAAAATATCTAAAAAAAGAATATTAAAGGTTCATAATTTTTTATTGTTTTTATGATATAATAGTTGAAGCTATGTATAATAAGAAAGAAGGATAATGATAAATGGAAAAACTAGCTTTTGATAATGATTTATATTTAGAGTTACAATCAAAACATATTTTAGAAAGAATATCTAAATTTGATAATAAGTTATATTTGGAGTTTGGTGGTAAATTATTTGATGACCATCATGCATCAAGAGTTTTACCTGGGTTTCAACCAGATAGTAAACTAAAAATGCTTTTAACATTAAAAGAAAAAGTCGAAATAATAATTGTAGTTAATGCAAATGATATTGAAAAAAATAAAGTAAGATCTGATTTAGGTATAACTTATGATGATGATACTTTGCGTTTAATTGATGCATTTAGAGATGTTGACTTATATGTTGGTAGTGTTGTAATTACACACTATAATAATCAAGCATCAGCCGATAGTTTTTGTACTCACTTAGAAAGTTTGGGAATTAAAGTATATTATCATTATCCAATCGTTGGATATCCTAGTAATATTTCGCATATTGTTAGTGATGAAGGATTTGGTAAAAATGAATATATTGAAACAACAAATCCATTAGTAGTTATAACAGCACCTGGTCCAGGTTCTGGTAAAATGGCAACTTGTTTATCTCAACTATATCATGAACATAAACGTAATATTAAAGCAGGGTATGCAAAGTATGAAACATTTCCAATTTGGAATTTACCATTAAAACACCCAGTCAACTTAGCTTATGAAGCTGCAACTGCAGATTTAAATGATATTAATATGATTGATCCTTTTCATTTGGAGGCTTATGGAGAAACAGCAATAAATTATAATCGTGATGTTGAGATATTTCCAGTATTAAAAGCAATGTTTGAAAAAATATTAGGTGAATCACCATATATGTCACCAACTGATATGGGAGTTAATATGGTTGGATATGCGATAAAAGATGATGATTATGCGATTGAATCGAGTCAAAAAGAAATAATTAGGAGATATTATTTAGCACTAGAAGATTTAAAGAAAAGCATAGTTGATGAAACAACAGTTGAAAAAATTGAAATTATAATGTCCCAAGCAAATGTTACTACTGAAGATCGAAAATGTGTTAAAGTTGCTTTAAATAAGTCTGAATTAACTGAGGCTCCTGCATTAGCAATCGAATTAGGGTGTGGAACAATTGTTACTGGAAAAACTAGTCCACTACTTGGTGCAGCAGCAGCAGCAATTCTTAATGCTTTAAAAGTATTAGGAAACATCAATGAGGATATTCCATTAATTTCACCTTCAATTATCGAACCTATTCAACAATTAAAAACTGATAATTTAGGAAATAATAATCCTCGTTTACATACTGATGAGGTGTTGATTGCGCTTGCGATTTCAGCAACCACAAATCCTATATCTCATTTAGCTATGCAACAATTATCAAAGTTGAGTAGCTGTGAAGCTCATAGTACAGTTATTTTATCTGAAGTAGACAAAAATGTTTTTAGAAAGTTGAAAATTAATTTAACTTGTGAGCCAGAATATCAAACTAAAAAATTATATCATAAAAAATAACAGTGAGAATATCACTGTTTTTTTATAAATAGTGCGAAAAAAGACACAACTAGAAGTGTTATTTAAGTTATGATTAAGTCATAGTAAAGGAGTGATTAGAGTGGATAGATTTAACAAATTAGAAAGTAAAAAAGTATTTGATTTCTTTTATGAAATAAGTCAAATTCCTCGAGAATCAAAAAAAGAAGAGAAAATAAGTAATTATTTAAAAAAGTTTGCCCAAGAAAGAAATTTATGGGTTAAGCAAGATGAAGTAAAAAATATTGTAATTAAAAAAGAAGGTACAGGTAAATTAAAGGATGCTCAACCTGTTGTTTTACAAGCTCACATGGATATGGTTTGTGAAAAAGGAAAAGATAGTAAACATAACTTTGATACTGATCCAATTGAATGGGTTATTAAAGATGATTTTATTTATGCTAATGATACAACATTAGGTGCAGATGATGGTATTGGTGTTGCTTATGCTTTAGCATTACTTGATGATGATAACATAGTTCATCCACCTTTAGAAGTTGTTTTGACAATGGATGAAGAAACTGGTATGACAGGTGCAAATAATTTAGATGTCAAAGATTTAGATGGGAAAATTTTCATTAATATTGATACTGAAGAAGAAGGTAGGTTTTATCTATCATGTGCAGGTGGAAATGATACACAAATAAATATTCCAGTGGCATTTAGAGAATATGAAGGTTTATTAGTAGATATTGAAGTAAGTGGACTTGTTGGAGGTCACTCTGGACTTGAGATTATTCAAGAAAGAGCAAATGCTTCAAAAGTAATGGGGCGTTTTTTAAATATGCTTGCAATGGATAATATTAAATTTAATTTAGTTGAAATTAATGGTGGAAGTAAAATCAATGCGATTACACGTGATTGTAATGCGAAAATTATTATTGATGAAAAAGATTTCTCAAAAATTGAAGCATTTATTAAACAATTAAATGAAGATTTAAAAATAGAATATACTCCACAAGATCCAGACGCTCATATTAGTGCTACTAAAAAAGAAAATAATAAATATCAAGCTATGAATCTTGAAGATAGTTTAAGAGTAGTTTATGCTTTAGTTTTAATTCCTTATGGACCATTTACTCGTAGTCAATATATTGAGGATTTAGTTCAAACATCAGCGAATATTGGTGTAGTTGAAACTCAAGAAAATAATGTTTTACTAGCATCTGCTTTAAGAAGTTCAGTTGTTAGTCAAAAACAAGCTTTAATTGAACAATATGAAGTGCTTGCTAAATTAATTGGTGCAAATGTTGAAAGTGGAAGTTTTTATCCAGCATGGCCATTTAATGATAAATCAAAAATTAAAGATTTATTTGTTAGAGAATACAAAAAATTATTTAATAAAGAACCAGAAATAGTTGCAATACACGCTGGATTAGAATGTGGTTTATTTAAAGAAAAAATGTCTAGTGATGTTGATTTTATTAGTGTAGGGCCAGATATTTTTGGAGCTCATACTGCCGAAGAAAGATTATCAATTTCATCAACTGAACGTACATGGAAATTACTTAAAGAAGTGTTAGCTTCAATTGATGAGTATTAAAATAATTAGTTTAAATAAGAAAATAGATTATGAATTTAAAGTTCATAATCTATTTTTTAATTTGTAAAATGAAGCTTGTTTCATTATTTTCGCATTTAGCTAAAAGTTCAATATCATGTTTGTTTGCGATTGCCTTGGCAATGGATAATCCTAATCCTATTCCTTTTTCGTTGTTCTCTTCATTGTTTTTATAGAACCTATCGAAAATATAAGGTAAGTCTTCATCTGAAATTCCAATACCATAATCAACTATTGATACATAAAAATATTTTTTTGTTTGAGTAACAATTATTGATACTACTTCATTTTCAAATGAAAACTTTATTGCATTATCAACAATTATCATTAACATTTGTCTAAGTCTACCATAATCTCCAATTAACGAAATTTCAAATGGTAAATTTTGAACATCAATTTCTATATTTTTTTTGTTTGAAATATTAAACATACTTCTAGTAACTTCATTAATGATATCACTAAAGTTAACTTTTTCTTTCTTTATTGAAAAGTCATCATTTTGAAGTCTAGAAAGTTCTAAAAGGTCATTAACTAATCTTTGTAAATGAATACTTTCTTCTAACATTTGAATATGATATTCTTTGATTTTAGTTTTATCACTTACAACATCATCAACAAGTGCTTCTAATGAGCCTCTCATTACTGTAACAGGAGTTCTTAACTCATGAGAAATATTTGAAAAGAAAGTCTGTCTCATTTTATCCATTTTTTGTTGTTCAAGGCTAGCGTTTTCTAATTTTTCAGAAAGAATATCGATACTTCTTGCTAATTGCCCAATCTCATCATTACTATTTATTTGTGTCTTTATATCATAATTACCATCAGCCATTTGACAAGAAACTTTCTCCATTCTTTTTAATGGTTTAACAAATTTGTATGATAATAAGATTGTTAATGGAATAGTTATTGCCATTGCAATAATCATAACGATAACAATTACTTCTGTTTGTTTATTTCTTGCTTCTGTTAACCCATGAACAGGAGAATGTAGTAATACTGCTCCTAATACTTTATTATCTTCTAAAATTGGTTGTGCTATTGTTATATTTGATTCACCAAGAAATCCACTAAATGATTTACTTGAAGAAGCTTCTCCGCTTAAAACTTTTTTAACAATTTCATCTGCTTCTAAAGGGAGTTTTTTATCTGTTATTGGTGTTTTATGTTCTCCTTTAGTTAAAATATTACCATTTTTATCTAAAACCCATACATCTGCCATGGCAATATCTTCAAGAAGTTCAAGGTATTTTCCATAGCCAGTTACCTTTTTTTGAGAATGATTATTTTTGCCATTATATCTAGGTTGTTGCGTTGTATTTTTTTCACTTAAATAACTAGCCATTGTTTTTGAAATTGTAGTAGCTCTTTGTTCAAGCTCTTGATAATGAAGGTTTGTTGAATAATTACTATAACTATAAATAAAAAAACTTCCAACTAATAATGCGAATATTAAAAGAGATATTCCAAAGTAGGTTATTAGCCTAAGTGTAACCTTATTTCTCATTATCTTTCACCTCAAACTTATAACCAACACCCCATATTGTTTCGATTTCCCAATTTGGATGATTGAATAAATCTAGTTTTGCACGCAATCTTTTAATGTGTGAATCAACGGTTCTAAGATCTCCATAGTAATCATATCCCCATATTAAATCAAGGAGTTGATCTCTTGAATATACTCTATTAGGATTATAGGCCATAGTCCATAATAACTCCATTTCCTTTTTTGTTAATGGAATTGTTTCATTATTTATTTTAACTAAAAATTTATCTAAATCAATATATAAGTCATTGATTTTTAAAATTTGATTTTCTTGATTTATTTTATTGTTGGGTGTTATACGGCGCATTATTGCTCTGACTCGAGCCATGACTTCAGCGGGTGAAAATGGCTTAACAATATAGTCATCTGCACCAATATCTAAGCCCATAATTCTTTCAAAGTCTTCGCCACGAGCTGTAATCATTATAACTGGTGTTGTTGATGTTTTTCTTATTTCACGACAAACTTCAAATCCATCTTTAATTGGCATCATTACATCTAAAAGAATTAAATCAATATTACCTTTATTAAACAAATTAATTGCTTGTTCACCATCATATGCAACTAGCACTTCATAGCCATCTTTTTTAGCGTAGTCAGCAAGCACTGAGGTTATTTGCTTGTTGTCATCTGCAATTAATATGACTGCCATAAAATCACCACCTAACTATCTATACTATATATTATATAGTATAAGTATGTCAAAACTATGTTTTAGTTTTTTGTTTTAAAATAATGTTTTTATAAAAACTTTTTTTTGTAAATAAAATGACATTGTTTTGTCATAATTTATTTGTAATATATAGATATAGTAAAAAAGGAGGTGTATCTAAATGAAAATCAAAAAATATTTAATGGTTGCGATTGCTGTTGTAGTATTTGTAGCTATAGCCATTCCAGCTTTTGCAGCAGAAAATCAAACGCCAATGTATTCTTGTGCTAAAATTACAGGAAAAACAATTGAGGAAATTAGAGCTGAGCGTAAAAGTGGAAAAACTTGTGCGATGATTGCTAAAGAGGCAAATAAATTAACAGAGTTCAAATCGGCTGTATACAAAAATAAGAAAAGTAGGCTTGATGATATGGTTAAAAATGGAAATATCTCGCAAGAAAAAGCTGATGAAATACTTGCAAATGTTAAAAATTGCCAAAATAATTGCAATGGAACACAAAGTGGTTCTCAAAATCAAGGTCAAGGTTTAGGATATGGGAATGGTCAAGGTAATGGACATGGACAAGGTCATGGTCAAAACCAAGGTAATGGTCAAGGACTTAGAGATGGGTCTTGTTTTAAGTAATATTATAAAAAGCTATCTAAAGTTATTTTAGACAGCTTTTTTTATGAAGTAATAATTATTTTTTATTTATTGAATTTGTATATAAATTAACCCATGGTTCAACAGTGATAGTTGCTTTTGATATTGCATCAGTTTTTCCATTATCATCAGTTCCAACAATTAATGTTTGTTTTTCAACTAAATAATTTGATATTTGTAAGCATTGCTCAGCAAATGAGGCGCTTGTTGAACGTAAATCATATTTTCCGGCGACTGATAAGTTGTAATTATAAATGATTTCTTTTGAGTTACTTTTATAACTATCAACATGAGCACCAAGTATTATTCCGTTTCTAACATAATAACCAAGCGTATAAATATTGTTGTTTTTATCAGGTTTATTTGTTTTTGAATAATATAAACCATCTTTTAATTTTCCAACAATAATTTTATTGTTTTTTGCAGTTGAAATTAACGAATTGAAATCATCATATGTAATGGTTGCACCAGTAACACTATCAGCTTTAAGTGGATTTAATGATTGATTTTTTATTATTTCTTTTTCTAATTTGTTTACTTGTGTATGCCATTCACCATTTTTAGAGTTCATAGTAAAATCATTGACTATGGATGATTTTGCTTTTGTTTTTTTAGAACCATTTTGCAAATTTAAAGCATCATATTCAATATTAATTATTTTATTATCTTTTATTTCATACTCAACAAATGTTTGCCAACCATGTTCATCTGGTATTGGATTCATTGCTTGATAAATACCATCTTGTAATTCGTTATCTTGTTTTTGACATGAACAACATATTAAAAAAATAATGATTGTTAAATACTTTAGAAATTTATTCATATAAACCACCTTTTCACTATTATAAATTATAGCAAGTTATCAATATTTTGACAAATGCAAAAATAAAATAGATTGATGTCCGAAAGTTGCGTGTGTTTGAAATGATGTGTGTTAAAATATATATTATAAGGAGTGGTTTTTAATGAAAAATGTTTATTATAATCCAGGATGCGCATTATTGATTTATAAAGAAGAACTTGCAAATAAGATGTATGAATATTTAAAATCAAAAGATAACTCAATTAAATTGCATACAATTTGTTGCCATCATGATCCTCAAGTTGAAGATGAATCATTAATTATAAATACTTGTGCTGGTTGTGATCGAAGATTTAGTACTTTATATGATAATATTGAAACAATTTCAGTTTGGGAAATGCTTGCTGAAGATGATGATTTTTTATTTCCAGATCATACTGGACTTACTTTATCTATACATGATGCATGTCCTATTAGAGGAAAGAATCAAGTTCATAATGCAATTAGGAAATTGCTTGATAAAATGAATATAACTGTCATTGAAAATGAGTTTTCGAAAGGAAAATCAATTTGTTGTGGTGATAACTTATATCCACATGTTTCAATTGAAAAAGTGCAAGAGCATATGAAAAAAAGAGCAGAAAGTATGCCCTGTGATGAAGTTTGCATTTATTGTGTTTCGTGCATTAAATCAATGCATATAGGTGGTAAAAAGCCTAGATATATGGTTGATTTATTATTTAATGAAACAACTGAAGTAGGCGAATATGATACAGTAAAATGGCATGATATGGTTAATGAATTTATAAAAGAACATTAAAAAAAGTCTCTTTAATTAGAGACTTTTATATATTTTTTAAGAATTAATCCAATTGGAATACCAACAACTGCTGCTAAAACTAATTGTGAAACATTACCAGGAATTGAACCAAGTGGGGCAATCCAATTGTTATATAAAATTGCTTCGAATAGATAGTATACTAGAACCATCCAAGCACCACCACATATTAATCCAATTAAATTATATAGGTATGATTTTCCGTTTTTCTCTTTTGCATAGGAAATAGTTCCCATAATATATCCTAACCCTAATCGTGCGATTGCTGTTGCAGGTGCCCAAATTAACCAACCACCTAAGATGTCAAATAACGACATACCAATTGCACCTGATAAAGTACCTACTTTTCGTCCATAAACTACAACTGAAATTACTGCAATTGTTGTACCAAAGTGAACAAGTCCGCCTTGAGAAGCAAATGGTAACATTATATTAATAAAGGAACCGATTAGTACTAAGCAAGATAAAACACCAACACTAACAATTTCTGATACTTTAAATTTCATAAAAATCAACCTCCGTTTTACATTTTAACACATTTCATAAGAAAAACAAGCTGTTAACTTGTTTTTTTGATTGTAAATAATTTATAAATTTCATATAAAATAGTTGGCACTAATATTCCGATAATAGCAATTATTAATGGCATACCAATTAATGGTACTAAATTAAAGAAAATATTAAGTGGACTATAAACTAAAACTACATTTAATAAAAATCCAATTGCAATAGCACTTAATAGTGACATGTTTTCCCAAGGTTTTGAAACAACTAATAATTTTTTAGGTGTTCTAAGACTTAAGACATAAAGCATTGGTGCACAAGACATAACCATGAATGCTACTGTTTTAGCAATATCTAAATCATAGCCTAGATTTAATGTTGTCATGTATGATAATAGAAGTGCTCCACCCACAAAGATTGATAATAAAATTATCGATAAAATCATGTGAGCAAAAATGGTTTCATTTTTTGGTCTTGGTTTTTCATTCATTACAGTTGGATCATTAACATCCATACTAATTGGAATCGCAATTAATGATTCTACAATTAGGTTTACCCATAAAACATGAACAGCACCAAGTGGTGTTCCAATTCCCATAAGTACAGCGATGAAAATAGCAAACACTTCACCAAAATTAGTAGCTAAAACAAATTGAACAGCACGTTTAATTTTGTTGTAAATATTTCTTCCTTCTTCAACTGCATAAACAATTGTTGCAAAGTTATCGTCCATTAAAATCATTGAAGATGCTTGTTTAGCGACATCAGTACCAGTAATGCCCATTGCCACACCGATATGTGCTGTTTGTAAACTTGGTGCATCATTAACACCATCACCTGTCATTGAAACGATAAAACCTTGTTTTTGTAATGCTTGAACAATTTTAACTTTATGTTCTGGGCTAACACGAGAATACACACAATAATTATTAACGTTTTTAGCTAATTCATCATCACTCATTGTATCTAATTCTTTTCCAGTAATAACTTGTGATTCATCATCAACCATTTCTAATTTTTTTGCAATCGCAAAGGCAGTTGTTGGATGGTCTCCAGTAATCATTACTGTTTTAATTCCAGCTTTTTTAGCTTTAGCAATCGCAACTTTAGCTTCTTGTTTTTCAGGATCAATCATTCCCACAGCACCTAAGAAAGTTAGGTTTCTTTCGCAAACTAATTCATCATTAATACCACATCTTGAATAAGCAAATGCTAAAACGCGTAGAGCTTGTGATGAAAGTTCATTTGAATATTTAAGAATCTTATCTTTATCTTGTTGAGTAAGTCGTCTTCTTCCTTGGTCATCTTCAATGTGAGTTGCTTGAGCTAATATTTGATCAATAGCTCCTTTAGTATAAGAAATAATATTTTCATCAATTTCATGAATAGTTGACATTAATTTTCGACTTGAATCAAAAGGCATTTCATCAATACGTGGAAATTTTTCACGATAATCTAATTCTTTTATACCAAAACTATTTGCATAGTAAGTTAAAGCAAGTTCAGTTGGATCTCCAATTGGATTTCCTTTACTATCAACAAATGAATCATTACATAATACCATAGCTTGAATCAATTTATCATCTAATGTTAAAGGAGTTTCATTGATATTGTGATCAGCAACAAAATAATCTGTAACACTCATTTTATTTAAAGTTAGTGTACCAGTTTTATCAGTGCAGATAACATTGACTGTTCCTAAACTTTCAACAGCTGGCAATTTTTTTATAATCGCATTATGCTGTGCCATTTTTGAAACTGACAAAGCTAAAATGATTGAAACAATTACTGGTAAGCTTTCTGGTATAACAGCGACTGCAAGTGTAATGGCTGTTACAAATCCTTCTGCTAATGGAACTTTATTTATAAAGAAATTTAATACAAAAATAATTCCAGCAATTATAAAAGCAAAGATTGAAACATATAAACTCAACTGAGCTAAACGATCTTGCAATGGTGTTGTATGTTTTGGTGCTTTATTAATTAAATCAGCAATTTTACCAATTTCAGTATCAGCTCCAACAGCAACCACAATTCCTTTTGCACGACCATTAGTAATGAAAGTTGAAGAGTATAACATATTTAAACGATCACCAAGCGAAGTTGTTTCATCACTTATTTCATCAATGCTTTTTTCAACAACTAATGATTCCCCTGTTAAAGCAGATTCATCAACATTAAGTGAAGCAAGTTCAATAATTCTAATATCTGCTGGAACATAATTACCTGCTTCAAGTAGAATGATATCACCAACCACTAATTCATCAGAGTTAATTTCTAATGTTTTATTCTCTCTAATTACTGTTGATTTAGGTGAAGTCATTTTCTCTAAAGAATCTAAGGCTTTTTGAGATTTTAATTCTTGAGAAGTACTGATTGCGATATTTACAGCAATTATTACTGATATAATCACAACCTCTTTATATTCTTGAATAAAAAAACAAATGATAATTACACCAATTAGCACTAATGTTAAAGGCTCCTTGATATTACTAATTATTATTTTACCAATGCTATCACTAGCTTCTTTTTCTAAAGCATTTTTTCCATACTTTTCTCGATTCGTTGATACTTGTTCTTCGGATAAACCGTTCATTGAACTACTTAATTCTTTAAAAATATCTTTGATTTTTTTAGTAAACCACATATTATTTTCCTCCCTAACTAACAATTTAAAAAAAGACCTATGAATAAGCAATAACTGCCTACCCATAAGTCTCACCTTTTAATACAAAACCAGATAATTTCTATCGGTTGTTGATTTTGCACCAGTTATTTCTAACTGCTAGTTACTCCCTTATTCAAATTAAATTATATAGTAATTAGCTATGATTGTCAAACAAGGTTTTCTAAGTGACAATTAAAAAAATAATATAAAATCATTTTGACTTTTTTGGCGAATTTTATTGAATTTTTTAAATGAAAAAATAAAATATCTTGTTAAATTTGCTTAATATAATAAAAATAATTAACTTCTTGTTTTAAGTAAATTTATAAAAAAGATTTAAATAAAAAATGTTTAGCACTCTTTGTGAACAAGTGCTATTTTTTCTTTTGTTTATGTTAGAATATTTATGTAAATTTTTTAGGGAGTGATAAAATGAAAAAAGAATTTAAAGCTGAATCAAAGCAATTATTAGAATTAATGATTAATTCAATTTATTCAAATAAGGAGATTTTTTTAAGAGAGATTATCTCAAATGCAAGTGATGCGATTGATAAAAGACAGTTTCTAGCATTACAAGATAAGACATTAGAAAATGATAGTCCTGAAATAAGATTAGAAGTTGATAAAAAGAAAAGAACTATTACGATTACCGATAATGGAATTGGAATGAATGAAAGTGATCTTGAAGAAAACTTAGGAACAATTGCTCATTCAGGTTCAAAAGAATTTATGAAAGAGTTAGAAGAGAAGAAAGATATTGATGTTATCGGACAATTTGGTGTTGGTTTTTATGCGAGCTTTATTGTTAGTGATAAAGTTGAAGTTATTACTAAAAAAGGTGGCTCAAATGCTTACAAATGGATTAGTGATGGAATTGAATCTTATGAAATAGAAGAATCTGAAAAGAATGACATTGGTACTCAAATAACATTATTTATAAAAAAGGATAAAGAATTTAATGATTTTTTAGAGACTAATGAAATAGAAGCATTAGTAAAAAAATATTCTGATTTTATAAAATATCCAATTACAATTGAAAAAGAAGTAAAAATATATGATAAAGATGAAGACGGAAATGATATTTTAGATAAATATCAAACAAAAAAAGAAATAGTTACTATCAACTCAATGAAAGCTATTTGGAAAAAAGATAAAGCTAGTGTTTTACAAGAAGAGTATGATAATTTCTATATGTCACATTTCCATGATTGGCAAAAGCCTTTAAAAACAATTCATCGTAAAGTTGAAGGTAACTTGAATTATGAAATGTTGTTGTTTATTCCAAGTCATCGTGGTTTTGATTTCTTTAGCCCAACTTATAAAAAACAAATTGATTTATATTCTAAGAGTGTTTTTATTGAAGGGGATTGCGAGTATTTAATTAGTGATGCTTTTAAATTTGTTAAAGGTATTATTGACTCAGAAGATTTATCGTTAAATATCTCTCGTGAGATGTTACAACATGATGCGAATGTTAATAAACTTGCTAAAGCAATTGAAAGTAAAATTAAATCAGAATTATTGAAAATGCAAAAAAATGAAAGAGAATTGTATGAGCAATTTTATGATGAGTTTGGTCAACAATTAGTTTATGGTGTTTATGATAATTTTGGTGCAAAAAAAGAAGTTTTAAAAGATTTGATTATGTTTAAATCTACTAAAGAAGAAAAATATGTTACTTTAAAAGAGTATGTTGAAAGAATGAGTGAAGATCAAAAAGATATTTTATATATTGCAGGTTCTAGTATTGAACAAATTAATAAGTTACCTATTATGGAACAAATATTAGCTGATGATAGTGAAGTATTATATTTCTTGAATGAGGTTGATGAATTTGCGATTTCAGTTTTAAATGAATATGAAGGTAAAACTTTTAAATCAATTGCTAGTGCTGAGTATAAAAATGATAAAGATGAAGATGAACTAAAAGATCAAACAAATGATAATAAAGATTTATTAGCTGCATTAAAAGATAGCTTGAAAAGTGAAGTGTCTGATGTTGTATTAACTAATCGTTTAAAATCTAGTGCTGTCTATTTAACATCAAAAGACAATATTTCTATTGAAATGGAAAAGACTTTATCTAATATGCCTGATTCACAAGGTATTAAGGCTAATAAGGTTTTAGAAATAAACCCAAATCATGAATTATTTAGTGCGTTAACTAAGGTTTATACAGAAGATAAAGATGAAATAAATGATTATGCAAAATTATTATATAATCAAGCATTATTGGTTGAGGGACTAAAAATTGATAATCCGATTGAATATAGTGAACTGCTAACAAAATTAATGATTAAAGCAAGTAAATAGTGTATAATATACCATAACAATAAGTGAGGTGAAGCAATTGAAGTTGTATATGAAACAAAGACCATTTAATTTAAAAGGTAATTTTACTATCAAAGATGAAAATGAGAATGATGTTTATTATGTTGAGGGCAAGTTATTTTCGATAGGGAAAAAATACTATTTATATGATATGGAAGATAATGAGCTAGCTCATTTTAATGAAATATTTATGAGTATGCTAGGAAAGTATGAGATTTATGTTAATGATGAACTTATTACTACTATTGAAAATAAATTTTCGCTTTTTAAAAGAAAACTAGGTTTTAGTAATTTAGATTGGCATATTGAGGGAAGCATTAGCGATCATGAGTTTAGTGTATGTGATAGTAATGACGTAGAGATTGCTTCGCTTTCAAAGGCTTGGTTTACATGGGGCGATATTTATGTTGTTGATATTGTCAATCCAAATGATGAACTTTTGATAATTATGGTTGTTTTAGCAATAGATGTTTTAAATGAAAGAAGAAAAGTTGCTGTAACGAGTACATAAAAAAGAAGTGTTTGAAAGATTATGAGAAATCATAGTCTTTTTTTTAATACAATAAAAAAATGCAATAATTTTTGCATTTCGTTATAAATCTTGTTGCCATAATCCTGTTTTTGTGCAATAGGCATATATTTTCTTACCGTTCATTTTTGGCAGTCTAACTTCAGCGTTTTGTTCTGGGTATAATTTTTTAAAAATAATACTATCATAATTAGTGTATGCGATAAATGAAATGTAATTGTCTTTTGTCATTTCATGATCGATTGTAATATAATAATCATTTTCTATTTCACTAATATCCATATAATATTGAGAATTAGTAGTACTTTCTAATGCCATCAATTTGCGTCCACAACATGAAATTTCTGAGTTGTTAGTACTAAATAAAACATTATTGCAATTAGGGCAAGTATAAAAATTTATATTTCTCATATTTCCACCATCTTTCTTGTTTTCCTTTAAACTACCTAATAATATCTTATCTATATCAACTTTAAATATTTGTGATAACTCACTAAGTAGTGAAATGTCTGGAAGACCTAAACCTCTTTCCCATTTTGAAATTGTTCTATCGCTAAGATTCATTTTTTGAGCTAAATCTTTTTGTGTCATTCCTTTTTCTTTTCGCAATTTTAAAATTAAATTACCTACTTCTTTATTATTCATTAAAAGTCTCCTCTCACTATTAATGTAGATAGTTTTGTGTATCCTTAATTAAGTATAGAGTTATTTTTGTTGTGATGCAACAAACTATCCGTAGACATAAAAAAAGATTGCTTTAAAGCTAGTAATAATGATAATATATTACACGAATATTAGTTATAAATTAGATAATAATAAATGGAGTTGGTGTAAATGAATTGGGAGCCATGGACAGGGTGTTATCAAATTAGTGAAGGATGTGCAAATTGTTATTTCTATGGACCACGTGCAAAGCGTTATGGACAAAATACAATCGAAAAGACTGACAAGTTTGATTGGCCTATTAGAAAAAATAAAAAAGGTGAATACAATATCAAGGGCGATAAAATTCTAGCTACTTGTTTTGCGAGTGATTTTTTTATTCCTGAGGCTGATGAATGGCGCAAGGAAGTTTGGGCGATGATTAAAGAAAGACAGGATATTGAATTTTTAATTCTTACTAAACGAATTGACCGTTTTTTAATATCTCTTCCAGATGATTGGGGAGATGGTTATGATAATGTTAATATTGGATGCACAGTTGAAAATCAAGAAATGGCTGATTATCGATTGCCTTTGTTTTTATCATATCCAATTAAAAGACGTTTTGTTGCTTGTGCACCTCTTTTAGAAAAGATTGATTTGACTCCTTATTTACATGGTATTGAACATGTTAGTGTTGGTGGAGAAACAAGTAAAGATGCACGTGTTTGTGATTATGAGTGGGTAAAAAATCTTCGTGAACAATGCATAAATGCTGATATAACTTTTTGGTTTAAAAATACTGGATCACTTTTTAAATATGAGAATGAAATTCAAAAAATTAATCCTTTTAAGCAAACTACTGTTGCTAAAGAATTAGATATAAATATTTTGAATGGAAAAAAATTATTTTAAGTTTTTAATTATTAAAAGATTGCGTATTGTTAAAAGAAAATGATACTATACTAATAATATAATATAAAGGAATGATATATATGCCAATTGAAAATGCACAGGTATTAGATGCGATTGGAATTAATGAAAATACTGGTAATATTGAAATGTTTGTTGAGGATAATGAGATTTGGGATGATGAGGGGCAACATATTGAATTGCTTCAAGATAAATTATATATGTACTTACATTTTGTTTTAGAAGGTCAAATTTTTGAGGTTTTCTCTAATCCTGAGGATATGAATCGTACGATATGTTTCGTTGTTAAATTTAGACATAAGATTTCAGAAAATATGAGAGAATTTTTAGAGTTTTACAAAATATCATTAATGCAACATAAAATATTATTGTGTTGGATTGAAGAAAATGCTGCATAATATTAAAACTGATAATTTAATTTATCGGTTTTTATTTTGTGAAAATGTCATAATAAAAAACTACCGAGTGGTAGTTTCAATCGTTTTATTAAAATAATCCATCATGTATTAAATTAAGCTGTGCAATAATTAAATCATCAGGTGATATAAAATCGAATTCTTTTTTGTCTAAATTTTCAATTACTAAACATTCATTCTTTTTTAATGGATATGTTTCGGAATTAACAAACGCTTCACAATCATTTAATGCATAAGCAATCACAAAACTATTATCAAATGTAAAAAATCCATGCTTAACTTCAACACAATGATCTTTAATATCTTCTTTAACCATTAAATTGAAGTCTTTACCTGTTGAATAAGCGATTGTATCATCTTCTGAATGAAATTTGATGATTTCATGATTTTCATAAGTATTTTGTTTTCTATTAATTGAAATATCTAAAGCAGAATCTAACATTGTTAAATAACGAGTATAACCAATAAACATTGTAAATCTTGCTGGTTGTTCATCAATTGTTGCACTGCTAATTCTAAAAAGAAAATCTTTATTCATATAGTTACAACTTTCTGGGTAAATATAGTACTCAGATGTTGAACCCTTAGCCCACTTTGTTGTTTTTGTATCTTCTTGTTTAATATATTTTATTTGCATTTTATCACTCCTTGCTATATCAAATGATAACATATTATGACCAAAAAATAAATTGTATTTATCTTTTCTTTTATTTTTGATATAATTGTTGTGCGAAAGAAAGTTGGGTTTGATAAATGGAAGAAATAATTAAAATAGAAGGTAAACATAAATTAAACGGAACAGTAAAAATAAATGGAGCGAAAAATGCGACAGTTGCTTTAATACCAGCTTTAGTGTTAGCTGATGAACCAGTGGTTCTTCAAGGCGTGCCTAACATTAGTGATGTTGCAGTTTTGGCTGAAATACTTAGATTTTTAGGTGTTGAAGTTACAATAAGTGGGGATGAATTTAAAATTGATCCAACTAATATGGAAAATAAAGAATTACCACATAATTTATCAAGTAAATTAAGAGCATCTTATTATTTCATGGGATCATTGCTTGGGAAATATAATGAAGTAAAAATGAAAATGCCGGGTGGTTGTTATTTAGGACCAAGACCAATTAATTTACATATTAAAGGTTTTGAGTTATTAGGAGCTCAAATTAAAGATGATTATGATGGGTATCATCTTTCTTCAACGCAATTAGTTGGAAGTAAAGTATATTTGGATTTTGCAAGTGTTGGAGCAACTATTAATATTATTCTAGCAGCGACTAAGGCTGATGGAGTAACTGTTATCGAAAATGCTGCAAAAGAGCCTGAAATAATTGACGTTTGTAACTTGTTAAATAAAATGGGTGCAAAAATAAAAGGTGCAGGTACTGATGAAATTACAATTACAGGTGTTGATTACTTACATTCGTGTATTCATGAAATAATTCCTGATCGTATTGAAGCTGGTACATATTTAATTATTGCTGCAGCTGCAGGTGAAAAAGTTGAAATTGAAAATGTTATTCCACAACATCTTGATAGTTTGACATCTAAATTAATCGAAATGGGTGTAAATTTAGAAATATTAGAAGATTCAATTATTGTAAGTGAATCGAATGAATTAAAAGGTGTTGATATTTCAACACAAGTCTATCCAGGTTTTGCAACAGATTTGCAACAACCACTAACAGCTTTATTAACACAAGCTCAAGGTGTTTCAAAAATTGCAGATACAATTTATCCTGAAAGATTTAAACATACTTATGAATTAAATAAAATGGGTGCTAATATTTCAACAGCATCTAATATGGCAATTGTTGAAGCTCCAACAGCTTTAAGAGGTAGTCAAGTTACAGCTACTGACCTTAGATGTGGAGCAGCAATGATAGTTGCTGGATTGATTGCTACTGGTACAACAGAAATTGATCATATTTATCACATTGATAGAGGATATGCTAATATTGATGAAACATTAGCAAGTCTAGGTGCGAAAATATGGCGTGAACAAAGAGAAGATTAAATAATAATAAACTCTTAACAATGTTGAGGGTTTATTTTGTGCAAAAAAGTGATATTTTTTAATCAAGATAATTCTAATTATAGATGTATTATGGTATAATAAGATGAATGTAAAAAGGAGGTGCTTGACTTGATAAATGAAAAAATGATGGAGAAAAAAGTTATTAGAGATAATATCCATGGAAATATTTCAATAGAATATAAAGTAATATGGGATTTAATTAATGCTGATGCTTTTCAAAGGTTGCGACGTATTCATCAATTAGGTGGTACATATATGGTTTTTCCAAGTGCTGAGCATTCTCGTTTTACTCACTCTTTAGGTGTATATAATATTGTTAAAAGAATTATTAATGAGGTTGAAGGAATTAAAGAACATTTAGAAAATGAAAGAAATATTATTGTCTTATTATGTGCTGGGTTGTTGCATGATATTGGACATGGACCATACTCACATGCCTTTGAAGATGTTTTTAATTCTAATCATGAAGAAAAAACAATTGAGATAATTACAAAAGATACAACAATTAATAAAATATTATCAAGTTATGATCCAACAATTGCTAAAGAAATTGCTAGTATCATTTCCAAGACACATCCAAATAAAATAATGATTCAAGTAATATCAAGTCAAGTTGATGCAGATCGTATGGATTACTTATTACGAGATGCTTATAATTGTGGTGTTAGTTATGGTAATTTTGATTTAGAAAGATTGTTAAGGTCAATGGTAGTTTACGATAATAAATTAGTCTTTAAAGAAAGTGGTATCCATGCAATTGAAGATTATATATTTGCTCGTTACCATATGTATTGGCAAGTTTACTTGCATCCAACAGCAAATTCTTTTGAAATTATATTAACTAAGATTTTGCGACGAGTTAAAGATTTATTTGAAAACAATTATAATTTTAAACAAGATATTAATTTATTAATTCCTTTTTTGAAAGGTGAAAAAGTATTAGTAAATGATTACTTGCAATTAGATGAATCTATTATTATTTATTACTTTTCACAGTTTAGATATGAAGATGATGAAATACTATCTGATTTATGTCATTGCTTTTTAGAAAGAAAATTATTTAAACATCGAGATATTAAAGATTATAAACAAGGACAAGATATGATAAATAATCTTGAAACAGATAAAACTAAACAAGAATATTATTTTGATATGCAAACTGCAAAAAGTGCGATTTATAAATATTATGGTGATTTGAATTCACAAAGTATCATGATTTTAACTAAAGAAAAAGACATTAAAGAATTATATGATGCTAGTGATTTAGTAAATGCGATAGTCGATAGTGCTCAACAAAAACAAGAGAAAAAAATCTATTTCCATCAAAAGTATTTGAGTAAGTTAAATGAATAAAGTTCATTTAGACTTTGTTTCTTTAGCAAGTGTTGATGAAGAAACAGAAAAGATTGAGTTTGATGTTGATGCACAGTATGTAGAATATGATGATTTAAAAATAATTAGCTACATGGAACCATCACTTGAAGAAAAAGATGTTTTCACTAAAATTAGTTATAACAATAATGAATTAATTATTGAAAGAAATGGTATTCAAACAAATAAAATGGTATTTGTTAAAGATGGAAGATCATTTGGAACATATGTAGTTAATAATATGCGAATGAATTTAGATATAAATGTTATCAAAATGGATATAACTGAAAATTTAATAGAGTTAAAATATGAATTATCATTTGTTGATGATAAAATTGCTGTATTTGAAATAAAAATTAAATTAATTTGGTAAGAAGGTAATATTCAATGAAAAAGGTTTTAGCAAGATATAAAGAAAAGCACTATATAAATGAAAATAAAATAAAAAACAAAGAATATTCTTCAATAGGAACTTTTGTTGAAGAAGACAATATAAAAACTTTAGAGTTTAAAGAAGATATATCAGAATTTAATTGTCGTCTAAAAAGGATTGTTAAATTTGATGAGGAAAGTATTACTGTTATTAGAGAAAGTGATGATGGTGATATTTACAATGAAATGTTCTTTGATTTTACTAGTAATTCAGTAGGTTTTTATATTGTTAAACACCGACCATCATTGGGTTCAAATTTAAGTGGAAGATTGTTAAAGTTTGAATATGATAATCATAAGATTATTCATAATTATGAGTTGATTGTTGAAGGTATATATGCAGGTATTTATGAAACAACAATTTATTTTGATGAAATTTAAAGTAAATAATTTTTAAAAAGGGAGACAAAGAAATGATAAGTGTTGAAGATACATTAAAAGAGGCAATTTATCAGACTATTATTAATATTGATAAATCGCTTGAAATTGATATTAATAATATTGTGATTGAAATTCCAAAGGATAATAAAAATGGAGATTATGCTACAAATGCAGCATTGAAGTTTTCTAAATTATTTAAGTCAAATCCGATGGATGTTGCTCAAAAAATAAAAGAAAATTTTGATTACGATAAATACGATGTAGATTATATTGAACTTGCTAAACCAGGATTTATTAATTTTTTCATGAATAAAGCCTCACTAGCTAATAGTATTCTTGATATTATTGCTAAAGGAAAAGAGTACGGTCAATATGAAACTAGAGATGATAAAATTATAAACGTTGAGTATGTAAGTGCAAATCCAACTGGAGATTTACATTTAGGACATGCTAGACAAGCAAGTTTAGGAGATGCGATTACAAGAATATATAAAAAAGCAGGATACAATGTTGTAAGAGAATATTATATTAATGATGCTGGAAATCAGATTAATAATTTAGCGCAAAGTACAATTGTTAGATATCATCAATTGTTTGATGTTGATATGGAAATGCCTGAAGATGGTTATTATGGGCAAGATATTATTGATATTGCACAAATGATTAAAACACTTGTAAAAGATAAATATTTAAATGATACTAGCGAAGAATGTTTTCAATATTTTAAAGATACTGCATTACAATTTGAGCTTGATAAATTAAAAAGAGATTTAAAAGATTTTAATGTTGAATTTGAAATTTGGACAAGTGAACAAAAACTATATGATGATGGAAAAGTAGAACAATCATTAGATGTTCTTGCAAAAAGAGATGCTATATATGAAAAAGATGGTGCAATTTGGCTTAAATCAACAGATTTTGGAGATGATAAAGATCGTGTATTAAAAAAATCTGATGGAAGCTATACATATTTAACACCAGATATTGCTAATCATATTCAAAAAATTGAAAATGGTGCAGATTATATGGTTAACCTTTGGGGTGCTGATCATCATGGATATATTAAAAGAATGCAAGTAGCAATTGAAATAGTTGCTGGAAGAAAAGGTCTATTAGATGTTGATATTGTTCAAATGGTTCGTTTAATTTCTGAAGGAAAAGAAGTTAAGATGTCAAAAAGAACAGGGAATGCAATTGGACTTAGAGAGCTTTGCGAAGAAGTTGGAGTAGATGCTGTAAGATATTTCTTTGCAGCAAGATCAGGAAGCAGTCACTTTGATTTTGACCTTGATTTAGCTAGTTCTAAATCAAATGATAATCCAGTGTATTATGCACAATACGCACATGCTAGAATTTGTTCGATATTATCAATTGCTGAAGAGTTAGATGTTGATAAAGAGATAAATACAGGTTTATTAGATAATCAAAAAGAAGTTGATTTAATTAAACACTTGAATGAATTTGTACCATTAGTTAATGAGGCAGCTAATGCAAGAGCACCTCATAGAGTAACAAATTACATTCAAAGACTTGCTAGTTTATTCCATTCATATTACAATGAATGTAAGGTTATTGATAAAGAAAATATGCCAATGACAAGTGCAAGATTAAAATTATTACAAGCATGTCAAATTACTTTAGAAAATGCTTTAGAATTAATTGGTGTTAGTGCACCAAAGAAAATGTAGGGGGAAAAATAGATGACTCAATCAAAAACAGATATTGCGTTTGAAATAATTAAAGAAAATAAAGGTGGTCTAGCTTTTGACTATTTATGGGATAGAGTATGTGAAAGAATTGGATTGGAAAATGAAGCAAAAGATGATTTAATTTCTTCTTTCTATACAGATTTATCTTTAGATGGACGTTTTATCACTTTAGGAGATAATGTTTGGGATTTAAGAGAAAATAACTCTTTTGATAAAGTTCATATTGATATGAATGATATTTATTCAGATGATGAAGAAGTTATTGAAGTGGACGAAGGATTAATTGCTAAAGAAGATACAGATGAAAGATTATTTGAAGACGAAGTTGAGAAGAAAGAAGAGTAGGAGGAATTATAAATGAAGAAGAGTAAATTATTATCAATTATTATCGCATTAGTTTTAGTTGTAGTTGGAACAAGCTCAATTAATGCAGTTACATTTGAAAAAGAATATTCAGATAACATTCAAAGATATGTTGTTAAGAGTGGAACTAAAACAAATTTAATTGGAAAAACAGTAGAAGTAAAACCAAATTCTAAATATAATTTAGATTATAAAATAGGAAGTAAATTTGCGAGTGCCAAATATTATTCATCTGATACAAAAGCAGCAACTGTTAATGAAAATAATGGAGTAATTTCATTTAAAAAGGGTGGAGATGTAACTATTACTATTAAAGGTAGTGATAAAAGAACATTTAAAACCAAATTTAGAATAACAAGCACATATGTAGTAGTTAGTATTCAAAAACAAAATGCAAAATTATATGTAAATGGAAAACTTAAACGAACAGCTAAAGTTGTAACGGGACGTTTAGGAGTAACAGATACTCCAACAGGAACATTTAAAATAGCATACAAACAAAGAAATACTCATTTAGATGGAAGACCAATGGGATATGATTATTATTTACCAGTTAAATATTGGGTGCCATTAGCAGGAACTGGTGGAGTAGGATTACATGATGCTAGTTGGAGACCATATAGCCAATTTGGTGGAACATATTATAAATGGGATGGTTCACATGGTTGTATTAATATGAGAACAAAAGATGTTGCATATTTCTACAAACATATTAAAAAAGGAACGATTGTTAAAATTTACTAAAAACTATGAATAATCATAGTTTTTTATGTTAAGGAGGAAAAACATGGCTGATAATAGAGCAATTTTATTTTTTAAAGAAAAAGGATTAGAAAATAGAGTTAAAATTATGGAAGAATCAACAGCATCTGCAATAGAAGCAGCGCAAGCATTAAATGTTGATTTAGGAATGATAGCAAAGTCATTAACATTTAGAACTGATGAAAGACCAGTTTTAATTGTTATGTCAGGAGATGCTAAAATAGATAGTAAAAAATTTAGACAAACATTTAAAGTTAAATCAAAAATGTTAGATGCTGAAGATGTTGAAAAATATACTGGATATACAATAGGTGGAGTATGTCCGTTTAATTTAATTAGTGATGAAATAGATGTATACTTAGATAAATCACTTGAGAGATTTGAAACACTATACCCTGGTTGTGGTGATCACAATGCTTTAGTTGAAGTAAAACTTGATGAGTTAAAAGAATTTAGCAATTATCTTGATTGGGTAGATATTGGGAAAGATTGGTAATAATATATGGATAAAAGTAAACTAGCCATTTTTTTACTAGTTATTATAACTTTTATTTGGGGATATAGTTTTGTTTCTTCTTCACAATTAATAAATAGTGGAGTAAGTTCAGAATTATTATTGTTTGCTCGTTTTGGAATAGGTGCAATTGCTTTAGCAATCATTGGATTTCCAAAAATAAAGAAAAGTAAAATAATAGAAGTAAAAGCAGGAGTGATTGTTGGACTATGTATCATTTTTGCGATGTATATGCAAAATCAATCTTTTAATTACACCTCAATTTCTAAGAGCTCTTTTATAGCAAGCTCGGCAATTATTATTGTTCCATTTTTAGCTTATGCAATAAATAAATCTAGTGTTACTATCAAGAACTTAATAGGACTTGCTTTAGCAATGGTAGGGACAATTATCTTATCAGTTGATGCTACAACATTTACAAGTATAAACTTTGGTGATCTTTTAGCAATATTAAGTGCATTTGGTTTTGCATTTCAAATAGTATTACTAGCAAAATTCGGTAAAGGCACAAATGCGATATGCGTAGCTTTTTATCAAACACTAACGGTATCTTTAGGTGGTTTATTACTAGTATTAATTAATGGTTCACCAATAGATGTTTTGTTTGATGAAGCTAATATTTTTCCATTACTATATTTAGGTTTGTTAGCAACTGCAATTTGTTATATCGTGCAAACGTGGGCATCTAAATATGTTAAAGAGGTAGTGCTAAGTGTTATTATTTCTGCGCAAGCACTTATTGCTGCATTTTTAGATGTAATAGTTTTACATAATGATTTAACATCTCAATTATTAATCGGTGGAACATTAATAAGTACTGCAATTGTATATTTAGTCTTTGATAAAGAAAACAAGAAAGAATAGAAAAAACATAGTAGAGTAGTGTCAATATTGTATATTAATTAGTTAATAATTTTTTGTGTGAAGCATGGTTGTAAAATCATGTTTTTATGTTATAAAGAAAAAAAGGTGGAAAAAAGCACTATATATAGTATTTTCGCACAATTATGTACATATAAACATAATTAAATCTTAATTGCGAACTAATTTATAAGTAAAAGAATTTTGTGTGACTTTTATGTTGATAATGTAAAGAAAAACTGTTATAATTTAAAAAATATAAAAGGAGACAGATATATGAAAAAGGTAATGTTAATGATTTGTGCGTTCTTTATGATATCAATTCAAGTAAATGCAATTGAAAAATATGATCAAGAGTGGACAAAAAATTATGGTGGAAGTGCTGAAGAATCTTTTAAAGCGGTATTGGAGACTCATGATGGTGGATTACTTGCTTTAGGAAATAGTGGTTCAACTGATGCTGGATTTAATGCAAAGGGTTATGGTGATGGAATAGTAACTAAAATTGATAAAGATGGAAATATTCAGTGGATAAAAAATTATGGTGGAAGCGATTATGATCAATTAAGTAAAATTATTAAAACAAACGATAATAAATATCTTTTAGTTGGAATGTCATGGTCAGCAGATAATGGAATATCAAATAAAGGTGAAGCAGATGCTATTGCAATTAAGATAGATGAAAACGGAAGTCAAGAGTGGATAAAAAATTATGGTGGTTCATCTGGTGATTTATTTAATGATGCGGTTGCAACAACTGATGGTTATATCCTAGTAGGAAACCTTCAATCAAAAGATGCTGGAGTAACTTTTAGCGGTACAAGTGCAGGTTTTGCAATCAAAATTGATGAAAATGGAAACCAACAATGGATAAAAGCGTATGGTGGAAATAAAGGAAATGGATTTGATGGAGTAATAAAATCAAATGATGGTAAGTATATTGCTGTTGGATACACATCTTCTATTAGTGGTGATGTAACAACATTTGGAGATAATGATATGATGGCTGTTAAGTTTGATGATTTAGGAACACAAGAGTGGATAAAAAACTATGGTGGAAGTAAATCGGAGAATGCTTATGGTATAGTTACTACTGGAAGCGATTACTTAATTGTTGGATACGGTTCATCAAATGACAATGGCTTTACATGTTTAGGTGATACAGATATTTACTTAGTTAAAGTTGACGAAAATGGTAATCAAATCCTAGTTAACAATTATGGCGGAAGTTCTACAGAACTAGTTAATGGAATAATTAAAGGTGATGATAATAATTTTTTAATTTATGGATCTGGTTTTTCTAATGATGCTGGATATGAAAGCCCTGATGGTTTTAATGGAATAGTTATTGAAGTCGATAAAGACGGAGTTCAACAAAATATAAAATCATATAGATATATAAACCACTTGCATGGTTTGATAAAATTATCAAATGGAATGTATTATGGAGTAGGGTATTCTAGTGATAGCGAAAATTATCCAACACTTGGAAATGATGATGCAATGCTTATAAGATTAAATATTAAAACTGAAGTAAAATATGATGTAAATGGTGGAAAAGGAAATACACCTTCAAGTTATAAAGGATTTCCTGATACAAAGTATACAATTGAATTTACACCAGCTCCAAGTAAAAATGGATATACTTTCTTAGGTTGGAGTGATGGAACAAATACTTATCTAGCTGATGGTTCTACTAATAATGAATTAACACTAGCAAAAAATGATATTACATTAAAAGCAGTATATAAGAAAAATGCAGTAGATGTTATTGATGATGATAAAGAGGAAGATGAGGATATTCCTGATACAGGATACGATAATTCAAATTTAATTATTTCATTATTTCTTACAATGTCAGTAATAGGTGGAGCAAGTATACTTAAGGTAAGAAAAGAATTTTAATAATATTTAAACTAACAAGAAGGGTTCTTTGTCAAGTGATGGGAGCTAGTCCAAAATCACATAAAGTATAATGAATCAGCCAGCATAGTTACAATTGTAACTATGCTTTTTTATTAAATTGAAATGTAACATAATTCTT
>JARXZD010000017.1 GCA_029893765.1 Bacilli bacterium PM5-9 | reverse complement strand
TAATAAAAAAGCATAGTTACAATTGTAACTATGCTGGCTGATTCATTATACTTTATGTGATTTTGGACTAGCCCCCATCACTTGACAAAGAACCTACAAAAATAAACATTTAAAAAAACAGAATTTTTTCAAATGAAAATTCTGTTTTCTTATTTTTATATCTTATTTTAACTTACCTTTTTTACTATAATATTGTTTATAAACACTAACTTTTATACCATTATTATATTTTGTTTTAATACGATAAGCTTTTCCATATTTATTACTTTTTAATTTACCTTGTTTATTATATTTATAATACAATTTTGTTTTCAATTTACCATTTTTATAAATTTTCTTTGTATAATTTTTCTTTACGCCTTTACTATACTTTGTAATATACTCTCTCTTAATTACTCTTTCATCTCTTTTTGATGGATTATATGTTGAACTATATTTATATATTATTTTACTATTTTTATATTTTTTTGTAATAAATCTCTTTTTATTTTCAGCAATATATTTTTTCAATTTACCTTTTGAATATTCTTTTAAATAAATATCATTTTTATTCTTTTCATAATAATAGTAAATTAATTATCTTTTACGATTAATTTCAGCCTGCACCAATCCTGTTTTATTTTTTTCTTCAATATATATTGGATAAGATTTTCCTTCTAAATCACAATTATAATATCGATTTATTGACATATTTAAAGGTCCATCACAAATTGGTATACCTAATTTACCAAAGTAATATTGTATATTTTTTGATACTTTAAAATCAATAGAGTATTTTGAATATGAAACACTACTAATATCACCATTCCATAGTTGCTTGCCATTTAATGATAATATTTTATTTTTACTTTGTTTATAAAAATATATCTCATTAAACGTATTCCTTTTTTCACTGCCATCAGCTACCTTAATTCCAGTCGCATAAACTTTATTATCATTAGTTAATACATACATATTCCCTGATGTAATAAAGTAATCAATTATCTTTCTATTACCTATTTTAGAATTGATTTTTATTTTATTTGCTTCAGTTACATCTTGGTAATTTCCAGTACCTAATGCACCAAATTTATTTAATCCATAGGCATATAACTCTCCTGTTTCACAGTTGTACTCACTAATAATATGCCCTTTACTAAGATTTTGTCCATTATCATTACAAGCCGCATTAACAGCATCATTTTCAAAGGCAAAAAACAGCATAAATAATAATACAATAAATTTCTTCATAAATTTTACCTACTTTCTATTTTTTCTAAACTACATTTTCTTCAATTAAATTGTATCATATATAATTCTATAAATCATACCATGTCTTACCAATGCTATAATGTGCTTCTATTTTAACTTCCATTTGATAAGCATCATTCATAGCATCCTCAATTAATGGTATTATACTTTTTACATCTTCATCTTTAACTTCAAAAATTAATTCATCATGAACTTGTAATAATAAAGTAATGTCATATTGACAAGATTTTAACATCTCACTAACATTAACCATTGCGATTTTCAATATGTCTGCAGCACTACCCTGTATTGGTGTATTCATTGCCATTCTTTTACCCATTTCACGAATATTAAAATTATTACTTTTTATTTCGTTAATATATCTTATTCTATTTAAAATTGTTTTAGCATAACCACTTTCTTGAGTGCTTTTTACTAAACCATCTAAATACTCCTTAATACTAGGATATGTTTTATAATATAAATCAATAAAATCTTTAGCATCATTACGATTAATACCTAATTGTTTTGCTAAACCAAAATCACTTATACCATACACAATACCAAAGTTAATAGCTTTAGCAGCTTTTCTTTGTTCAGGTGTAACTTCATCCTCACTAATTCCAGCCACACTTGCAGCAGTATGACGATGAATATCCATTCCCTCTTTAAAAGCTTTAATAAAAGCAGGATCATGAGAAAAACTTGCTAAAATTCTTAATTCTATTTGACTATAGTCAAATGAAACTAGCGAATATCCTTCTTTAGCAACAAATGATTTTTTTATACTACGTTGAATTTCAGATCTTGTTGCAATATTTTGTAAATTAGGTTCTTTTGAAGACAATCTACCAGTTGCTGTTAAGCATTGATTATAAATTGTATGAATTCTATTATCATTTAAAACAAACTCAGGCATTGGAATAATATATGTAGATAATAATTTTTTATAAGTTCGATATTCAATAATTAATGGAATTATTGGATGATCATCATATAAAGCACTTAGAACATCATTATCAGTAGAATATCCTGTTTTAGTTTTTTTAATTACTCTTAAATTTAAATCTTCAAACAAAACTTCTGCTAATTGTTTAGTAGAATTAACATTAAACTCTTTTTTTGCATATCCATAAATATCTTGTTCTAATTTATCACAAGTTGTTTGATATTCAACATTTATTTCATTTAACTTATCTTTATCTAATAAAATACCAACTTTTTCCATATCAGATAAAATCTTTGCTACTTTCAATTCTAAATCATATAATTTTACTATTTCTAGTTTTTCAATTTGCTCAATATTTCTTGAAATTAACTTGTTTAAATAATATGCTTGTTTAACTTTAGTTTCAATTTGAACTTCCTTATCTTGTTTTAGTAAATCCTTATTACTCATTGTACTAATATTAAAATTAGTATCAACTAGTGCATTAGCATCCAAAACTGTATTACTATCAATTAAGTAACTACCAATCATAATATCCTCAGTAAAATTTGCTACTTCGATACCATGCCAATGTCCAATTAAAATATTTTTCTTTAAATCATAAGTATACTTTGTTTCATTTTTTAAAAAATCTAATACCTCATTACTTTTTAAAATATCTTTTGTACTAATAAAATAATTACCTTTCTCATTTATTAGAGCCATACCTAATAGTTTATCCTTATGATAGTATTCACTAAGTGATATTAAATCAACAAAACTATTTTCCAATAACAAATCACTAGATAACTCATTAACGATTTCAAATGAAAAATCACAAACAACCTTTGTTTTAATTTGAACATCGTCTTGTAAATCAGCTAATAATTTATTTAACTCATGTTCATGATATAAATTCTTTAATTTTGAAATATCAGGATCATTTATTATTAAATCATCAATTTTAAATGGCAACTTGACATCAGTAATAATTGTTGCAAGCTCTTTTGACATAAAAGCTTTATCTTTATCATTAGTTAGATTTTCTAGTCTTTTTCCTTTAAAATCACTTAAATTATTATAAATATTTTCAATATTATCATAGTCATCTAATAGTTTAATTGCGCCTTTTTCTCCAATACCATTAACACCAGGAATATTATCAGAAGGATCACCCCATAAAGCCTTTAAATCAATAACTTGTAGTGGCTTAATATCCCAAATATCTGATAATTTACCATCAACTAAACTAATTCTAACTGGATCAGGGCTATTTCTTCTTTTTAATAAAATATTAACATTTTCATTAACTAATTGAAGTAAGTCCTTATCAGCAGTAATAATATCAACTTGATAATTATCTTTTGTACCAAGTTTTGCTAGTGTTCCTAAAATATCATCCGCCTCATAACCAACAACTTCATAGTTAGCAATACCAGCATAATTCAAATACTCCCTAACTAAAGGAAATTGTTTTACTAAAGCATCATCAGTTTTATCCCTTGTCCCTTTATAATCTTCAAATTGGTCTGATCTAAATGTTTTACTACTTGCATCAAAAGCCACCATAATATAATCAAAATGGTTATTTCTTCTTATCTTATTTATCATTCTAATAAAAGTATCTAAAGCATTAGTATATTCACCTTTAGAATTTGGTTTAACATAGTCTTTAGTCGCATGATAAGCAGCAAATAATAAAGCATTACCATCAATAGCTATTATCTTTTTCATTATTATTACCCTCTTTCTTAATCTAATATCTGTAAAGCTTTTAAAATAATATTTGAGTTATCTTTTTCATCTACCTTACCTCTTATTAGTATAATATCCTTTACTTGAACTTTGCTTTTATACTTTTGATAAGTTCTTGGAAAAACTACAAGCGTTTTACTTTCAATTAAATCACTAACACCAATAAATGCCATTAATTCACCCTTTTTAGTTCTTATCTCTTTTATTGTATCAACAATTACTAAAGCACTATTTTCATCAGTAATATTTTCAAGAATTGCATTTGGATATTTATTAATATACTTATCTAAAGGATGGTTAGATAAATATAAACCTAATAGCTCTAATTCTTTATTTAAAGCATGACTATCTTCTACATATTTAACAATCGTTGGTTTTGGTACTCCAACTAAATCAAGCATTATTTGATCATCATTAACTTTATTTATATCAATATATCTTTCTATTTTATCAAGGTTTTCAATCATTGTTTTACGATTATATTCAAAACAATCCATAGCACCAGCATAAATTAAGTTTTCAATAATATTTTTATTTATCTTTATCTTATTTAACCTAATAATTGTATCCATAAAATTATCAAAAGAACCATTACTATTTCTTTCTTCAATAATCGCATTAGCATTATTTTCCCCTAATCCCTTAATCGCAATCAATGGTAAAACAAAATCATTGTCTTCAACGTAAAATTCAATATTTGATTTATTAATATTTGGCTCTTTAATATTTAATTTATATTGTTTCATTTCATATAAATATGCCTTTAATTTACTAACATTATAAACATTAGCACTTAAAATATTTTTAAAGAAAACCTTTGGATAATTAGCTTTTAAGTACGCTAAGTAATATCCAAGTAAAGCATAGCTATATGCATGAGCCTTATTAAACCCATAATTTGAGAATAATAAAATCATATCATACACTTTGTTTGCGATTTCTTTAGTATAACCATTTTTAATTGAATTAGTTATAAAGTCATCTTTTATCTCCTGAAGCAATTTCTCATCTTTTTTAGCCATACCTTTTCTAACAATATCAGCTTTAGCTAAAGAAAAACCAGCCATTTTTTGACAAATTTGCATAATTTGTTCTTGATAAACAATAATTCCATATGTTTCTTTTAAAATATCTTCTAAATCAGGATGCAGGTAATCAAATGATTTTTCATTATTTTTTCTAGCAATATACTCATTAATATATTGCATTGGACCAGGTCTAAATAAAGCAGTGGTTGCTACCATATCATTAATTGTATCTATCTTCATTTTCTTTAAAACCTTTATTACACCAGCTGATTCAAATTGAAAAATACCTAAAGTATTACCACTACTCATTAAATTTAATGTTTTTTGATCATTTAATGGTATATCTAACAAATTTAGGGGTTTTTCTAAGTCATTTAAAATATCACTTAAAATGCTTAAGTTTTTCAATCCAAGAATATCCATTTTATATAATCCTATTTTTTCTAAATAATCCATATTATATTGGATCATCAATGTATCATTTAATCCTTTTAAAACAGGTGCATACTCAACAATAGACTTATCAGAAATTATTATTCCAGCAGCATGAGTTGAAATATGTCGATTAATACCTTCTAATTTAATCGCATGTTTATAAACATAGTTTAAATCATCATTAGCTTGAAGAACAACTTGAAGTTCTTTTGAATTTAAAATCAATTCTGATAACCTAACATTTAAAACATTTGGTATCAATCTCAAAATCATATCAAGTCTAACATTTGGTATTTTTAAAACACGCCCTAAATCTCGAATACTATTTTTTGCTTGAAAAGTTCCAAAGGTAATTATATGAGCAATATTATCATATCCATATTTATCTTTTAAATAACTAATCAAATCTTCTCTTTTATCATCTTGAAAATCAACATCAATATCAGGCAAAGAAATTCTTTCTGGATTTAAAAACCTTTCAAAAAGTAGTTTGTTTTCAATTGGATCAACATTAGTAATTCCTAAACAATAAGCTACTAGTGAACCAGCACTACTTCCACGTCCTGGTCCAACTAAAATATTATTTTTTCTTGCAAACAATACATAATCATAAACCACAAGGAAATAATTACTATACCCCATTTTTACAATTACATCTAATTCATATTTTAATCTATCTAAATAGCTTTGAGGAATATCATTAGTATTTAATCTTTTAATTAGTCCTTTAAAAGATAACTTTTTAATATATTCATCTACATCATTTTTATATAGTGGTAGTGTATAATTAAAATCTAAGTCAATAACTTCAAATTGTTTAATAAAATCTTTAGTATTTAAAATTATTTCTTCATTATATTTGTTTAGTATTTCATCATACGAAAGTAAATGCTGATCACCAAGTGCTTTAATTTTTAAAGAATCAGCCTCTTCTTGTTTATCAATACATTCTAATAAATATTGCAATGAAGCATCCTCTTGTTTTTCATAAGATATTTTGCTAGCAATTATCTCAATTAAATCACTATAATTTTTAATATTATTAATGAAAGTAGTATCATTTTGATTGAAATAAAAATACTTTATCTTAAAATTATTTTTTAAATAGTCAATATCACTTAAACTAATTTCAGTATTTAAAAGATAATTTTTATATAAAGTTGTATGTTCTAAATCAACAATAATAATTAAATCATCAGTGTATTTTATAAACTCTTGATAATCAAGACATTTATTATCACTTAATAAAATCAAAGAACTAATTTTCTCTAAATTTTTAAATCCTTTAGTATTTTTAGCATAACCAATTATTCTTTGTTTACTATCATCAATACTAACATCAAATTCTAAACCAATAATCGGAAATAAATTGTTTTCTTTAGCTTTAATAATAAACTCTAATGCACCACAAAAATATGAATAGTCAACCAAAGCAACATATTCATATTTATTATTAAGTGCATTTTGAATAATATCATCAATTTTCAAAGTACTACTCAGTAATGAATAATGTGATTTAACATTTAAGTTTGTTATTTTCATAAGCTCATTCCTTTTAAAAAAAGATATTATTTTGACATAACAACAATAATATCTTCACTAGTCTCAATGCTAGCATTACTCTCTAATTCGTTTGAAATACATAATGTATCGTCCATTTTCAAACAATAATTATGTAAAGGATATTTAAAATCATTTAAAGTAATTTCACATTCTTTTATCGCAAAAAATGAATAATACTGATAATTACTTTTATTAATAATATGCTTACCTTTCTTTAAAACAAAGACAATACTAGTATCATCATATAATTTAATCATAGGATACTTCTTTAATAAATTTAGGTTTACTAAAGTATGATCAACTCGATTACCTAAAGCACCATATACATTAATAAAATCATAATCTTCTTTTAAAGCATACTGAATCGCAATATCCAAATCAGTATTGTTTTTAACTGGACTTAATTTAATTAATTCGATATCTTTATCAATAAGCTTTTGATAACTAATATCATCAATACTATCAAAATCACCAATGACAGTTTTTATTGGCAAGTTTTTATCAATTAGATATTTAGCACCACTATCAACACCAATAAAATCACCTAGTTCATACTCACCATCATAAAAAACTGATGCAACTAAATTGACACTTTTCATAATAATGAATCCACAGCTTTATTAAAATCATCTTGCTTAAATAAATAAGAACCAGCAACTAAACAATCAACACCAGCTTCATAACATAAATCTTTATTATTATTATCAATACCACCATCTATTTGAATTAAAAAGTTATGACTATTTTTCTTTGTAGCTAAATACTTAACTTTATCTAATGATGAACTAATAAACTTTTGTCCACCAAAACCAGGTTCAACAGACATAATCAATACCAAATCAATATCACTTAAAAATTTATCTAAAACTGCAACTTCAGTATTTGGTTTAATTGATATACCAACTTTAACATTATTATCTTTTAAATATTTAATTATTTGATAAATTTCTTCATCATTTTGACATGCTTCATAATGGAAAACAATTTGATTGGCACCTGCTTCAACAAATAATTTAGCGACAAAATATGGATTAGCCACCATTATATGAACATCAGTAAACAAAGGTGAATTATTTTTAAAATATTTAAAAATATCTGGTCCAAAACTAATATTAGGAACAAAATGACCATCCATCACATCAAAATGAATCCATTTCGCCTTTGAATTATTAAGTTTTTTTATCTCAATTTGTAAATCAAGAAAATTACATGCAAGAATTGATGGAGCAATTATTTTCACTAATATCTAACCTTTCTTTGTTTAATTTCTTCTAAAAATATTAAATAATCATCATAACGAGATTGTGGAATTTTATTATCTTCAACTAACTCTTTAACATGACAACCCGGTTCATGTTGATGTAAGCAATTTGCAAATTTACAATACTGTGCTGCTTTTTTAAAATCATGATAAGAAAGAGCCAAATCACTTGCTTCAAGCATATCCAAGCTTAAACTAGAAAATCCAGGACTATCAGCAATCATTCCAAATTCTGTTTCAAAAATTTCAACATGCCTTGTTGTATGTTTACCACGATTTAAAGCTTTTGAAATACTGTTAGTTTCAATATTAAATTGACTATCAACCATATTTAACAAGCTAGATTTTCCAGCACCAGATTGCCCTACTAACACACTAACTTTATCTTTCAATAATGTTTTTATCTCATCTAAACCAATTTGTGTTTCAATACTTGTGATTATAACAGGATAATTTGATAAATAATAATCATTAAAAGCATCTCTTATTTCATCCTGTGAGCTTGCTAAATCAGCCTTTGTTACAATTATAATTGGCTTTATATTATAAAATTCAATAATAGCTAAAAACTTATTTATTAAATTAAATGAATAATCAGGCTCATGATACGAAGTAATTATTAATGCTTGATCGATATTTGCAATCGAAGGTCTAATTAAATGATTCTTTCTTTCTAAAACCTCAATTAAATATCCCTCATCATGATCTAATATTTCAACCATTACATAATCACCTACTACAGGCTTAACATCTTTATGACGAAATAAACCACGAGCACGACACTTCAATACTTTATCTTCTACTTTTGTATAGTAATTCCCACCAATTAGGCTTAGAATATGTCCTTTTTTAATCATATTTATTTGATGAAGCATCTGGAGTTGTCGAATCAGGAGGTGCAGGTGTGCTTGGATCCTTTTTAATTTCACAAGTTAACTTAACTTTTTTACCTTTTTCAACTTCTTTTCCTGGTGCTACACTTTGTTTAATGACTGTATCACCCTCAGAACAATTACTAGTTGATGGTGATAATCCTAAATTTAATAAAGTATCATAAGCCGATTTATATGTTAATTTGATTACGTTTGCTACTGTAATTTTTTCAGGTGTACCAATTTCAATTGTAACAGTTGAACCTTTTTGAACTTCTGTTCCTGCAACTGGATTAGTACTCATAACTTTATATTCTTTATTTTTATCATCAGTTTGTGAATAAACAATTTTAACTTCTAACCCCGCTCTTTTAAGTTCAGCTTTAGCATCATCTTCACTCATTGATGTTAAATCTGGAACTTTAGCAATTTCACCTGAACTGATAACAATCGTAATAGTTGCTTTTTTCTTTAATTTTGCTCCTGCAATCGGATCAGTTTCAATAACTTTACCTTCTTCAACATCAGGGTTTTCTGCTGTTTTATAATTTATTTTAAAACCTTCATCTTCAGTAATTTTCTTTTCAACAAGAATTGTTTCTACTTCATCCTTTGTTTTTTCAACTAAATCTGGCATTGTTACACCAGATCCACCACCAAAAATAATATATGCGGCAACTGCTAATGCTAATACAGCAGCAACGATTGCTCCAATAATAATCATTTTCTTTTTACGTGGCATTTTCTTTTTAGATTTTGCATTTAGTTCATCTCTATCATAGATTGTTGTTGTATCATTATTTACTTCTTCAACATAATCATCTTCAACTTCATATACTGCTTCATTATTTCGATATTGACAATCAACTAAGTCAACTAACATTTCATGAGCTGATTGATAACGATAGCTACGATTTTTTGTTGTTGCTTTAATAATAATATTTTCTATTGCTTGATTAACATCTGGTCCAACAACTTGTCTAATTGAAGGCATTTTGTCTTCCATATGCATTAAAGCAATATTAACAGCAGATTCTCCAGCAAATGGTACTTGACCAGCTAATAATTCATACATTAAAATTCCTAATGAATAAATATCACTTTGATAACTAGCTGTTTGTCCTTTTGCAAGTTCAGGTGCTAAGTAGTGAACAGATCCCATAATACTGTTTGTTTGTGTTAATTGAGCAGCATTTTGAGCCACAGCAATTCCAAAATCAGTTAATTTTACTGTTCCATCATTTCTAACAATAACATTCTGTGGTTTAATATCACGATGAATAACACGACGTGAATGAGCATGTTCAACTGCAGAAACAAGTTGTTCCATTACATCAATTGTTTCACCAACAGAAAGTGGTCCATGTTGTTTAATAAGTTGTTTTAAAGTTTTACCTTCAATATATTCTATTACAATATAATGATAACCTTGTTCTTCTCCAACATCATACACTTGAACTAAATTTGGATGTTCTAAAGCAGTAGCAGCTAAAGCCTCACGTTGAAACCTTTTAACAAATGTTTCATCATGAGATAAATCTCCTCTTAAAACTTTAATCGCAACACTTCTATTTAAAATAGTATCTTTTCCTAAATAGACATTTGCCATTCCACCTTCACCAATTTGATCAATCAAACGATAACGATTGTTTAATAAATATCCCGTATTGTTATTTACCATCTTGATTTACCTCCATTAAAACAATTGCCATATTATCATAGCCACCATTGCTATTGGCATCATTAATTATACTTATTGCTTTTTGACTTATTGGTAGTGAACTTTCCATTATTGTTTTTAAATAAGTTTGTGAAACTAAATTATAAACTCCATCACTACACATTAATAAGGATGATTCTACCTTTTCCAATTCATATATATCAACCTGTGGATCTTCCATAGTCCCTATTGCATACATTAAAACATGTTTATTAGGATGATTAATAGCTTCATCATCATTTATCTTACCACTTTTAAGTAAAATATTAACAAGTGATTGGTCTTCTGTAATCTGTCTTATTTCACCATTAATACATTGATAAACTCTTGAATCTCCCACATTAGCAATCATTACAACATCTTTTAAAACTAAGGTAATTACTAATGTTGTTCCCATTCCTTTAAACTTCTCTTCTTCATCAGACTTAGTTTTAACTTTATTATTAGCTTCCATAATCGCATTATATAACCATGTTGTTGCATCATCTTTACTTTCAAACTCACTTGCATCAATAAAACAATCCAAAACAGTTTTAGCTGCTAATAATGAAGCATAAGCACCAGCTTTATGACCACCCATTCCATCACAAACAATGCCGATTGTATCACCATTATTATTTGTATAAACAAATGCTTGGTCTTGGTTTGATGTTCTCGCCTTTCCAATATCTGTAATTGCATATTTTTTCATCTAATCACATCCTTCTCTTTTACTTCTAAGTTGACCACACGCTGCATCAATATCACTACCAAATTCTTTTCTAATTGTTACATTAACATTATGTTCTTTTAAATATGAATAAAATTTATAACATTCATCTCTACTTATACTTTTATATCCAGTATTCGCTACATCATTATATGGGATTAAGTTTATATAAGCATTTAATCCTTTTAAATAATCTGCTAATGCTTTTGCATCTTTTTTAGAATCATTAACACCTTTTAAAACAATATATTCAAAAGTAACACGACGATTAGTTTTTTTAATATAATTTTTAATTGCTTGTTTTAAATTTTTTAAATCATTTGATTTATTAACTGGCATTAAGCTACTTCTTGTACTATCAATTGCACTATGTAATGAAATCGCAAGATTAGTTTGCAAATTTTCTTCTTGGTATTTTTTAATTCCTTCAATTAATCCACAAGTGCTTATTGTAATATGACGAGCACCAATTGCTAAAGAATGAGGATTATTAACAATTCTGACAAATTGCATAACATTATCGTAATTATCAAAAGGTTCACCAATTCCCATTACCACAATATGTGATACTCTATCTTCTAATAAATCTAACTCTTGTTGAATATAAACAATTTGAGCAACCATTTCACCGCTAGTTAAATCTCTTTTCTTAGTTAGTTGTCCACTTGCACAAAAACGACAAGACATATTACAGCCTACTTGTGATGATACACAAACACTATTACCATAGTCATATTTCATTTGTACTGTTTCAACTAAATTTCCATCATTTAATTCAAACAAATATTTTATAGTTCCATCAGCACTTTCTTGTTTTTCTTTTAAAGAAATAACATCGAAAATAAAATCAGAACTTACTTTATCAATTAAAGACTTAGACATATTACTTATCTTTGAAAAATCATTAATTCTTTTTTGATAAATCCATTCAAAAAGTTGTTTAGCACGATACTTTTTTTCATTAATACTTTCAAAATACTTCTCAAAATCACATAAATCTAAATCATATATATTTTTCATTTAATCACCTTACAATATTTTACCATATTACAAACAAAAATTCTTTAACTTTTTATGACTTTTGCCATAAAGAAGCTATCTCCACCATTTTCAAAATTATAAATCATTTTTTCACTTTCTAATTTTAAATCCGAGTGTTTTGATAATAACTTTTCGATTTGTTTTTCATTCTCTTTTTTATTTACAGTACATGTAGAATAGACTAATGTACCGCCTTTTTTTAATAACTTATATGCCTCATCTAATAAACGCTCTTGCACATCAATAATATAATCCATACTTGTTGAAATATCTTGATATTTTATTTCTGGTTTTCTTTGAATTACTCCTAATCCAGTACATAAGGCATCACATAAAATCATATCAAAAGATTCTTCATCTTCAATATTACTTAATTGTGTAGCATCATAACATTTTGCTTTTATAATATCTAAATGTAATCGACTAGCTTGTTTTTTAATTAATTCAATTTTATGATCATAAATATCATAAGCTTTTATTACTCCTTCATTATTCATCAATTCTGCTAAATGAGTTGTTTTTGTACCTGGTGCAGCACACATATCTAATACTTTCATTCCTTTGTCTGGTTTCATAAATAATGAAACTGCTTGTGAGCTAAAGTCTTGCACACTAACAAGCCCTTGTTCATAAGCCCAGTATTTTGCGATATTTTTATCATTGTAATATAAACCAGATTCAACAAACTCACTTGGTTTAATAAAGTCATCTTTTATTATTTCATCATAACTATTTGACATGATATTATATCTTAAATGTGTAGTTGCGCTTTCATTATTTGCTTTTAAAATTTTAATTAAATTTTTTATTCCGTATTGTTTCTTTATCATTTTAATAAACCATAATGGATGTGAATAGTTAATTGATAATTTGATATCCTCATCCGTATCATCACTATATATTAATTCTAATTTTGTTAGTTTAGATAGTATTGCATTAATAAACTTTGATTGATATTGATCTAATACCATATTTGATACTTTTAATGCTTCATCTATTATTGCATACCATGGTATTTTATCTAAAAAGTGTAATTGATATAAACTAATTAAAATAATAACTAACTGTTCATTTGTCATCTTTTTATATTCAACTTGTGTTAATTGATATTTTAACAAGTCAAAATTTTGAATTGTTCCATAAACTATCTTTGTTACTAAACCTTTATCACGATCATTCAAGTGATTTAAATTATTTTGTAAAATTAAGTTTGAAAATCCTTGTTCAAACATAACTTCATACACTGCTTCATATGCTAAATACCTAGTATTATTTTTATCGATGTTCACCGTATTCCCCCTAATAATCAATATCTATTGTTAGACTAATTCCTTTTTTAGAACCATAACTTTTCTTTAATCTTAACATCTCATCTTTAATATCTTCTATTCTTTTATATTTTATCATAATTTGTTGTCGATACCTATTTGCTAGTTTATATATAGGTGCGTCTATATTATTATAAACAATGACTTTTTTTAATGATTCATTCAAATATTCATAAATTGAATTGGCTTCTTTAACTATTTTATTTTCATCTTCACCACTTATTAATAATAATGCAATTTTATAATATGGTGGATTATCAAATTTCTTTCTTTGTTTCATTTCTAATTCATAAAAACCAAGATAATCGTGTTGTTGAGCTTTTTTTATAACATAGTGATCTGGTTGAAATGTTTCAATCATTACCTCACCTTTACCACTATGACGCCCTGAACGTCCTGATACTTGGACTAATAAAGTAAAAGCAGATTCTATTGCATCATACGAATTAAAAGCTAATGATGCATCAATATTTAAGACCACTACTAAATCAGCACTTTCAAAATCTAATCCTTTTGCAATCATTTGTGTTCCAATTAAAATATTTGATTTTTTCTCTTTAAAATCATTAATACATTTTTCTAATTGTTTTATATTTTTAATTGCATCTTGATCAATTCTAGTAACATTGTATTCACTAAAACAATTAGATAAATATTCCTCTACTCGTTGTGTCCCAAAACCTAATCTTTTTAAATTTGTCGAACCACAGTAAAAACAATGATTAATCGTTTTTGTAGAATAAGCACAATGATGACATACTAGTGTTTTATTTGAATGATGATATGTTAATGCTACATTGCAATGTGGACACATCAAAGTTTTTTGACAATCTCGACATTGAATCATTGTATTATATCCTCTTCTATTCAATAGAACTATTACTTGTTTATTATTACTTAATGTTGTTTTTATTTTTTTTATTACTTTATCTGATACTATTTGAGTAATCTTTTCATAATTTAAATCTACTATTTCAACATTAGGCAATGGTTGATTAAAAAACCTTTTATTTAAAACTAAATATTGATATTGTTTTTGATATGCTTTTGTTAGTGAATTAATACTTGGTGTTGCGCTTGCTAAAAGAACTTGTGCTTGATGATAGCTTGCTCTTTCTACTACAATATCATTTGTATGATACATTAAACCTGATGATTGTTTATATGATGAATCATGTTCTTCATCAACAATTATTATTCCAATATTTTTTAATGGAGCAAAAATGCTTGATCTTGTTCCTACAACAATTTTTACTTTACCTTCATTAATTTTTTGGTATTCCTGATATCTTTGTGCATTTGATAATCTTGAATGTAAGATAGCAATTTCATTTTTAAAATGTGATGCAAACTTATCTTGCATCATCAAAGTAAGCGTTATTTCTGGTACTAATACTAAAACACTTTTTCCTTTATTTAGATAATGTCTTGCTAAATGAAGGTAGATTTCAGTTTTACCTGATCCTGTAATTCCATGTAGTAAACTTACTTTTTTATCACTATTTATTACTTTTTGATATATTTCTTGTTGGAATGATGTTAATTCAATAAACTCACTTGTTTCTTTATCAATTATTATCATTTCTCTTTTTTTATTCACTTTATTTAAATACCCTTTTTTGTATAAGGCATTAATCATATGTGCTCCATATTTTTTAGATATTATTGAATTTTTTAAGTTTTTTTCTTCTTTTATCTTATTTAAAACTTCACTTTGTTTGCTTGTTAGTTGCTCATTTGATTCTTTTATTTCCAAATATAAATCATATATGACTTCTTTTTTTTGTTTTGACAATGGTTTTAATCCTGGTGGTAACATTGTTTGTAATGCTTGAATACGTGATGATAGATATTTATTTTGCATAAACTCAGCTAATTTGTATAACTCATCATTTAAAATTGGTTTTTTATCAATGATTTCAATAATCTCTTTCATTGCATACTCAGATTTACCTTCTTCTTTTACTTCTATTACAAAACCTACTATTTCTTTATTATTAAAAGGAACTAAAACACGTGAATATAAAGCAACTTTATCTGTTGAATAATAATCAAATGTTTTATCTAAATTAATATTTTTATATTCTAAAATAACTTTAATTAGATACATTATTTTACCTCCCTTTAAAAACTAAAAACTAAAGCGATCACTTTAGTTTAAATATTATTTTTAATAATTTCTTCTATTTGTTCAACTGTTTGTTCTAAAGTATTATTTTCTACAACATAGCGATAATCACCAGTTAAATTTAATTCGTGTTTTGCTTTATTTAAACGTTGTAAGACAATTTCTTCTTCTTCACTTCGACGTCCACGAATACGTCTTTCTAATTCTTCCATACTTGGTGGAACAATAAAAATAGATAAAGCATCTGGAAACATTTCCATTACTTGAGTAGCACCTTGCACTTCTATTTCTAGGACAACATTCTTTCCATCATTAAGTAATTGTTCAACATATTCTCTTGGTGTTCCATAATAATTACCAACAAATTGTGCCCATTCAATTAATTGATTTTGATTAATTTTATCGACAAATTCATTTTCCTCAACAAAGAAATAATCAATACCATGTTCTTCATTATCTCTAGGTTTCCTTGTTGTCATTGAGATTGAATATGCTAAATTAAGATTATCATTTTTAAATAACTGCTCACGTATTGTTCCCTTACCAACACCTGATGGTCCACTCAAAATTATCAATTGTCCTTTTTTCAATTATATCACCTCATATATTGTTTATATTATATAGGTTTTAGATAGTTTTTTCAAGGTAATACATAACAAAAATGTATCATTTTTATATCAAAATTATTTATTATTTTTATATTTATGACATTCTATTTCAAGCTGCTTATAATCATTGCTAAGTTTTGATAAAAATATTATTTAATAAATAATTAAAAAGATATGTTATGAATGATTTTAATATTTTCTTAAAAATAATAAAAGCACACTATAAACTATAAGCTTACAATGTGCTTAACTAGTTAACAATTTGTTTTATAATTCCAACTTACGGCATGGACTCTCCAGTTTTATAATTCCAACTTGCGGCATGGACTCTCCAGTTTTATAATTCTAACTTATGGCATAGACTCTCCAATTAATAAAACTAATATTGTTAACTATTCTTAATATATTTAAATTATATCAAATTTATAAGTTATTGCAATAATGTTCACAATAAATCATCATTAATAGTTATTGACCACTATCTTTTTATAGTATATTGTATAACTAACACATATTATATGAGGTGGAACAAATGAATGCTAAATTAAATAAAGATAATAAAATTTATTCAATTGAAGAGTTAAAAGGTATTATGAATATCATTGCAAAGAACTATCCAATTAAAAAAATAATATTATTTGGATCATACGCAAAAAATATTGCTGATGAGAATAGTGATATTGATTTAGTAGTTGATACAAATGGAGAATTAAAAGGACTAAGTTTTTTTGGCTTACTAAGTGATTTAAATAATATTTTAAAAAAGGAAGTTGATTTAATAGATAGTAGAGAAATAATAGTTGATGGAAAAATTAGTGATGAAATTAAAAGAACAGGAATTATTCTTTATGAAAAATAACTTATTAAAACTTTTAAACTAGCCTATAACATTACCAGTTAAAATGTTATGGCTTTTTATTTAAATGTTGTTTTATGATATAATATTTAAAGGTGATAACTATGATAGATGGACTTTTAACAACCAAAATAACTGAAAACTTAAAGCACAAACTATTGAATGGAAAAATTCAAAAAATATATCAAATAAATGATAATGAAATATTACTTAAAATTAGAGCAAACCAGACAAATTATCAAGTTTTAAACTCAATTCAAAGTAATAGTTTTCGTTTGCACATTTCTAATCATCAATACTCTACATTAGAAGTTGCAACCAATTTCACTATGCTTTTGCGTAAACAACTAGAAGGTGGTTTTATTAAAAATATCTTTCAACACGAATGTGAAAGAATAATTATTTTTGAAATCACAAAATATAATGAATTAAGAGATGAACAAACTAAATACCTTATTTTCGAACTAATTGGACGACATTCAAATACTATTTTATGTGATCAAGACTTTACAATTATTCAAACATTAAAATTTGTTCCCCTATCATATGGATTAACAAGAATTATTCAACGTGGTTCAAAATATGAATTCATTAGTTCAAATGATAGAAAGAATCCATTAGAAAATATTGCAGTTTCAGATGACTATACTAGTGAATATCAAGGTTTTTCAAAATTGTTAAGTGATGAGTTTATTATTAGAAATAATCCTAAACAAACACTTAATGAATATTTAACTTCTAAAAAAGTATATGTTTATAAAAAAATCATTTCATACATTAAACTAGAACATTTAAAAGAAGATTATTTTGAATATGATAGTATTGACCAAGCATTTGATAGTATTTATTCACAAAAAAGTGATAGTGAATCAGTAAATAATATTTTTAAAAAAGAAATTAAAAGCATTAAAGGAAATATCAAAAGAAATAATAATAAAATTACTAAATTAGAAAAACAATATCAAGATAATCAAGATTATCAAAAATATCAAAAATATGGAACATTATTATATGATAATATTTATTTATTTAATAAAGAAGCACATTATGATGAGGTGAACGTTTTTGATTATGATGAAAATAAAGAAATAACAATCAAATTAAACAATCAACATTCATATACAAAAAACGCTCAAGATTACTTAAAAAAATATAATAAAATTAAAAAATCATTCTCATATCTTGAACAACAAATTAAACTAGCGTATGAACAAAATGAAATTTATCAAGATGCTTTATCAACATTTGAATATGTAAAAGTTAATGATGTTAAAGAAATATTAGATAGTTTAAAGGATAAAAAGTTATTAAAAGGACATTCAAGTACTAAGAAAAAGAAAAATTATAAACCAAAATATGAAACATTTATTAGTAGTGATGATCAAACAATTTATGTTGGTAAAAACAGTATTCAAAATGATTATATTACTTTTACTTTAGCAAGCAAAAACGATACATGGTTACACATTAAAAATCAAGCAGGAGCACATGTTATTATTAAAAATGAAGAACCAACTAATACAACTTTAGAAGAAGCTGCTAAACTAGCAATTTTCTATTCAAAAACGCAACCAAATACTTCATACGAAGTTGATTATACTTTAGTTAAAAACTTAAGAAAAATAAAGGGCTCAAAACTAGGTCAACTATCATTTAATACCAATCAAAGTATCAACATTGTTAATGATATTGAAATCACAAATAAATTGAAGCGAGGTAATTAAATTGAATAATATTTTAAGAGATGATAATATTTTAATTATTACAACTAATCGTTTAAATGGGTATTCCAAATCATTCTTCGATTCATATAATATGGCATTTCATGTTGAAGATAATAAAGATGATGTTTTAAAAAATTATCAAATATTATGTAATGAGAATAATATTAATTATGAAAATATTTATATCCCTTCACAAACTCATAGTGATGTATTTAAAGAAGTTAAAGTTAATGAAAAAAATAATTTAAGTAATTGTGATGCTCTCTACACTAAAGATAAAGATTGTTACATTGGAGTTTTAACAGCCGATTGTTTACCAATAATTATTTACTTTCCTGATAAAGAAATAATTGCTGCAATTCATGCTGGGTGGGTTGGAAGTGCTAAATTAATAGCTTACAAACTAATTAATTATTTAATAACAAATGAAAAAGTTAACCCTGAACTTGCTAGTATTTACTTATGTCCAAGTATTTCAAAAGATGTTTATGAAGTTGGACAAGATGTTTATGATAAAATTGCTTGTCATGAATTTATAAATGCTAGTGAATGTTTTGAAAAAATAAGTGAAAATAAATATTTATTTGATAATCGTTTATTTAATAAAAAGCAGTTATTTATAAGTGGTATTAATATTGCAAACATTATAGATATTGATGATTGCACATATACTAATAAAAATTATTTTAGTTATCGTCGTGATAATAAAACAGGTCGACAACTATCTTTAATTGGAATGAGGAAAAAATAATATGGACAAAAATAAACTACGCAAAGAAATGATTTTTAAAAGAAGTAATCAAGATAATGATTTATTCAATAAAAATAGTGATATTATTATTAATAAAGTAATTGAATACTTGAAAGAAAACAATTATCAAAATATTTTAATCTATATGGATATGCAAAAAGAAGTTACAGCAACTAGACTAATTGATAAAGGATTTAATATTTACATTACAAAAACAATGCCTGATTTATCACTAAAAATTAATAAATATAATAAAGATGAATTAGTACTTCATAAATTTGGATACTATGAAAGTTCAAGTGATGATTATATTGATCCAAGTATTATAGATACTGTAATTGTGCCAGGAGTTGCTTTTGATATTAATGGAAATAGGCTTGGCTTTGGCAAAGGATATTATGATCGCTTTTTAGTAGCAAATAAGCATTTAAAAAGAATTGCAGTTGCCTTTGAGTTTCAAATAGTAAAAGAATTACCAACCAATCAATATGATCAAGCAATGGATTTGATTATTAGCGAAAAAAAGAATTACCTTATTAAATAAAAAGACATTAGAAATTCATAAAATTCTAATGTCTACAATCCAAGACTTATCTACATTGATAAGTCTTATTTTTATTGATTACGCTATTTTCTAACAACACCTGTGGCAATTGCTGTATTTTTTATAGCTTCACTTATTTTATCAACTACTCTTTTATCAAATGGACTTGGAATTATATATTCACTATTTAATTCTTCATCACTAATAATATCAACAAGTGCCATTGCAGCAGCAAGCTTCATTTCCTTATTTATTTTAGTTGCTTTAGCGCTTAATGCTCCCTTAAAAACTCCTGGGAATACTAAAACATTATTAATTTGATTTGGATAATCACTTCGTCCAGTTGCCATAATAGCTACTTCACATTCTCTTGCTAAATCATAACTTATTTCTGGATTTGGATTTGCCATTGCAAAAATAATTGGATTATTATTCATTTTAGCAACCATTTCTTTTGTTAAAATATTTGCTGCACTAACACCAATAAAAACATCAGCATTTTCTAATGCACTACTTAATGAATTTCCATTATTTTGCTTTAACTCATTTAAGTTTTTTACAAGATCATTCATTTTTGTTTCATCTAATTTTCCAGAAAAGATTTCACCATTGATATCACATAATGAAAAATTAGAAAATCCATATTCAACTAATAATTTAGTAATGGCAACTCCTGCAGAACCTAATCCATTAACTACTATCTTAATATTATTATCTTTTTTTACAACTTTTAATGCATTAATTAAACCTGCTAAACAAACGATTGCTGTTCCATGTTGATCATCATGAAAAACAGGAATATCAAGCATATTAGATAACTTTTCTTCAATATAAAAACATCTTGGTGCACTTATATCTTCTAAATTTATACCACCAAAAACTGGAGCAATATTTTTTACGATATTAATTATTTCTTCATCATCTTGAGTATCTAAACAAATTGGAAAGGCATTAACATCGCCAAAGGCCTTAAATAAAGCTGCTTTACCTTCCATTACGGGTATTGAAGCACTACCACCAATATTTCCTAAACCTAAAACTGCAGAGCCATCTGAAACTACTGCAATCATATTATTTTTTATTGTATAATCATATGCCAACTCATTATTTTCAGCGATTTCTAAACATGGTTGGGCAACTCCTGGAGAATATAATAAACTTAGTTGCTCTTTTGTATCAATATTTGCTTTTAAACTAATATCAATTTTCCCACCAAGTTTTTTATGTAATTTTATTGCTTCTTCATATACATTCACTTACAACACCCTTTCTTAATGTTTAAATTCTAACATAATTTTTTTAAGCAATCAATCAACACTGTGTTAAAAATATGATATAATTACAATGGTGATAAAATGAAGAAAAGAAAAATTTTTATGTTTATGGCACTTTCAATTATTTTAACACATCCTATTAATGCAATAGAAAGTGATATTGAAAAAACAGCGCCATTAACAAGTGAAGTAAAAGAAACAATAACAAGCGATAAAACAAAAAAAGTAGTAGCTAAAAGTGAGTTATCCTATCAAGATTATGATATTTATAACTTAAATGATTGGACAAATTTTGTTGAAAACTCACAATATATTGATAATGCTACTATTACTTTAAAAAATAATATTGATTTAACTAATTTCACATCTAATAGCAAGCTATATATTAATAAAAATGTTGTTTTAAATGGCGATAATTATTATTTAAATAATTATAAAAACACACATTCAATTATTTTTTTAAATTTAGGTGAAATTAAAAATATTAGTTTTAACAATATAAATATTAATCACATAGCGCATTATAGTAGTATTATTAAAGAAAACTATGGATTAGTTAATAATATTAAAGTAAATAATAGTTTTCTACTAGGAGATTATTATGTTGGAGCAATCGCAAAAAACTATGGACAAGTTGAGAATGTTAGTATTACATCATCAACTTTTGTAGGAAATAGATATGTAGGAAGCACCGTTGGTTTAAATACTAGTTTTTTATCAAATCAAAATTATAAAACAAATTATAGTACATCAACAGTTACTAATTCAAATGCGAGTAAAATTAATATTAGATCATTATTAAAATACCAAAACAAAAAATATCGCAATTATAGTTTTGCAAGCAATGACATTTTAGGTGATCACATAGGTGGTTTGGTGGGTAAAAATCATAATGCATCTTTATTAAACTCAAGTATTGATACAATTACAATCTATGGTGATGATTATTTAGGTGGAATTGTTGGATTTAATGCTTATAATATTGATAATTCAAGAAAATCAATAGTACAAAATGTTAATTCTAAAAATATTACAATTTATGGTGGTGCTAGAATTGGTGGAATAATTGGTTATAATGTAAGTTATGAAGCAATTAGTTTATCAAAAATAGCGTATAATAAAAGCAATCATACATCAATGAGAGCAATTTTAAATAATGCAAAAGTAAGTAATAATATTTATCTTTCAGCTTATTCTGAAGCAGGAGGAGCAGTTGGCTTAAACTATTCTGCAAAAATAAATAATGTTCAAGTTATGGCAATAAGAAAACTATATAATATTTATACAAGCGTTGATGAGGGAGCAGGATTAGTTGCTGATAATGAATTTGGATATGTTTCTAATTCTAAAACTAATTTAAATGTTAAAACTAAAGTATTTCAAGCTGCTGGATTTTGTGCTGATAATGAAGGTACAATAACAAATAGTATTGCATATGGTCATGTTTATACTCCAAAAGAAGCTGGAGGATTTATTGGAAGTAATTTAGGAGTGGTTTATAATTCAAAATCATATGGAAATATTTATGTAACAAAAAGAATTAAAGTTATTACAAAAAAGAAGTTAAAAAGAAAAAAAGGCAAAAAGAAAAAGTATAAAAAAATTGTAAAATATTATCCATGGTATTCAGGAAACTTTGCTGCATACAATGGTAAAGAAAAATATAAAGGATTTAATTTAAAAGGCAAGATAATTAAATCAAAATATTATGGAAAAAGATATTTAAAAAAGAAAAAAATTAAAAGCATACTTGTTGGAGGCTATGCAAAATAATTAAATACAAAAAAAGTGAGGGCATACTAGCTCCCACTTTTATTTTTCAAACTATTATTTTACTTTTTTCATATCCATTTTTTCACCATTTGGACCTTCAGCAGTTTCAATAAATTCATAAATTGCTTCTTTTCCTTCAGGTTTAATTGGTTTACAATCAGAAACTCGCCCTTCTTCTGCAACGATAGCTTCTGCAAGTCCCATACATCCTGGATATCCACAAGCACCACAATTAAATTGAGGTAATAATTCGTTGATTTTTTCAACTCTACTATCAACTTCAACTTTTAAAAACTTATCAGCAAGACCTAGAATAACTCCTAAACCTACACCAAGACTTCCTAAAACAAGTACTGCTCCCATTACATATCCTCCTTATCACTAACATGGACTGGATGATGACCACAATTTATATTATGACATCCACCACATCCTTCAATATTTATATCTATATCAGGTTTTTCTGTATTATTATTTAACATATATGTTCCAATAAATAAAACAACGATAAAGAACATAAACCCAAATAGTAAAAGAAAACTCATTATACTAATCCACCTAATCCAAAGAATGCTAATGCCATAATTGCAGCAGTTATTAAAGCAATAGGATTACCTTTAAATGATCTTGTAATTGGTGCATGTTCAAGTTTTTCTCTAATTGTTGAAAAGATATACATTACAAGTGTAAACCCAATTGAGATACCAATTGCATAAACAATTGTTTCAGGTAAACTATATTCTTTTGTAATAACTGCATTTGCTGTACCAAGTACCGCACAGTTTGTTGTAATAAGTGGTAAAAATACTCCTAGTGATTTATATAATGCTGGAGAGTATTTTTTTAATACCATTTCAACAAATTGAACAAGTGAAGCAATAACTAAAATAAATGCGATTGTTTGCATATATTCAATTTCAAGTGGAACTAAAACAAATGTATAAATACAATAAGCAAGAATTGAAGCGATAAAAATAACAAATGTTACTGCAGCTCCCATACCAATTGCTTGATCAGATTTTTTTGATACTCCCAAGAAAGGACAAATACCAAGAAACTGCGTTAAGATAATATTATTTACTAGGGCAGCACCCATAAAAATTACAAATAATTCCATTACTATGCCACCTCACCTTTCTTAGCTTCTGCTTCTGCTTTTTTTGCAGCGATAGCAGCTTTTTCTAATGCTTCTTGAACATCTTTTTTATGATTTGAGTATACCATAGCAATTCCTGCTAAAATACCTAAAGTTAAAAATGCTCCAACAGCAGTTGTGAAAACTGGAATTGCAAACTCAGCTGGGAATATTTGAAAACCAGCAATTGCTCCTGTTCCTAATAACTCTCTAAAGAAAGCTATTGCAAATAAACCAATCATAAATCCAATTCCCATACCAACACCATCAATTGCAGATTTTACTGGTCCGTTTTTTGAAGCAAATGCTTCAGCACGACCTAAAATAATACAGTTAACAGTGATAAGTGGAATAAATACTTTCATTGAATTATATAATTCAATTGTATATGCTTGCATAAACATTTGAAGTAATGTAACTAATGAAGCAATAATAACAATAAATACTGGAATACGAATTTCATCCATAACAATATTTCTAATTAATGAAATAATTACGTTTGATAATAATAAAACAAAGATAACTCCAACACCCATACCAATTGCATTAACAACTGAAGTTGTAACACCTAATGCAGGACACATTCCTAAGAATAAGACAAAGATAGGATTCTCTTTAAATATTCCAGCAGTAAAAATATTAAATAACTCTTTTGATTTCATCTTACTACCTCCTATTTATTATTAGCTTTATAATGAGCTACTGCTTCTTCAATAGCTGCTTTTAAAGCACTTGTTGAGACTGTTGATCCTGTAATAATATCAATTTCATCATCAACTGATTTTGTTGTAAATTGTTTTTGATACGCTGTACTTGTTTGAACTTGTGTACCATATCCAGGTGTTTCAGCTTGTTCAATTACTTGAAAACCAGAATATTTACCAGCTTTGTTAATTGAAATTAATACTTTGATATCAGATTGAAATCCATAAGTAGAAAGTTCATAAACAGTGGCAACTGTATCATTACCCTTTTTTGCAAAATAAACATTAACAATACTTCCATCTTTTATTTCTTCAGCTTTAAAATCATCAGCATTACTTACTATTTCTTTTAAAAGCTTATCAGTTGCATCTTTTTGATTTTTAGCAATGACAGGTGCTGTAATTGAATTTGTAAAATATAATGCAGCAGAAGAAATAACGCATATTATACCTAAAAATACAGCTAATTTAACTATTTTTTTCATATTTTCACCTCAACTATACAAATTGAAATAAACAAGTTAAGACAATTGCAACAACTAAAGTAGCAACTACAGAAATAACTTTTTTATTTACATTTACATCGGTAACATTAGCAGTAAACTTATCAATCATTGGAACTAACATATTAACGATTAATACAGAGAATACAACACCTTCTGGTAAACTTGCATATACTCTAATTAAGAATGTTAATAAAGCAAAAATAATTGCATAAATCATTTTACCTTGTCTATTAATTGGATTAGTAACTGGATCTGTTAACATAAAGATTCCACCAAAGATTAAACCACCGCTTAAGACATGGATAAGTATATAATCAATATTGAATCCACCATTAAAGCATGATACAACTCCAGCTAAAATTGCGATTGTTATAATACTAGTTGCAGGTAAAACCCAATCAATAACATTTTTATAAATTAAATATATTCCAGCAACGATAATTGGAATTACAATTGTTTCTCCAATTGTTCCCATATGAGCTCCAAATAACAATGATGTATAATTATTAAATGTTTGAGTAACTGCACTTAATCCCTCAGCTGATGATAATGCTGTTAATGGTGAAGCACTTGCTAAACCATCAATTGCAGGGATTGCTAAATATTTACCAAAAGCAATTAATGCAAAGGCACGTCCTACTCCTGCTGGATTGAAGATATTAAATCCAAAACCACCATAAATTAATTTACCAAATAATTCAGCAATTATTGCTGAAATAAATGTTACATAAAAAATTTCATAAGAATCTAAATTACCTAATGGTAAAGTCATTGCTAGTATTAATCCAGTAATGACTGGAACATTTTGTCTAACTGTTCCTCCTACTTTTTCTTTACTAACTTTTGTAAGTTTTAAATAAAAGTAATCGACAGCAACACAAGTAATTATTGCAATTACAAAAATTAAAATTGCTCTTATTGATCCTTCTATTCCATATAAACTATATTGTAAAACAATACTACAAATTGCAACGAATAATAAGGCAATTGTAACATCATTCATCATATTAGTTGTTGATACTTTATTATGATAACTTGGTGAAACACCATATTTAAATTTCATTTAATTGCCTCCTTACTTCGCGTTTAAAACACGAGTTTTTCCTTTTGTAGTATAGTCTGTTACTTGAATTCTACTTGGACAAATGTATGAACATAATCCACAAGATACACAAGTATCAGCTTTTAATTTTTTTAACATATCAACGTTTTGTGCAATTTCAGCATCTTTAATTGCAACTGGTTGTAATCCTGATGGACAATATTCAACACAACGAGAACATCTTAAACATGGTAACTCTTGCAATGCATCATCAAATAAAACTGTTACTGCATTATTATAACTAGTTACAGCTATTTCATCACTTACAATAGCTTTTCCCATCATTGGTCCACCCATAACTAATTTAGTATTGCTTGCCACAACATCTTCTTTATATCCACCTGTTTTTTCAACGATTTCATTAACACGGCTTCCTGTTGGTACAATTACATTCAATGGTTTATTAATTGCATCTCCTGAAATTGTAATAGCTGTTGTATGATCTAATCCTCTTGTTAGAGCTTGAGCAACTTTGATTGCAGTTGTTGAGTTATTAACAACTATTCCTACTTCAGATGGTAATTTATCAAAACGAAGATTAAACACTTCTTTGACTAATGTTCTTTCCCATCCCATTGGATAAACATCAGGTACTTCTCTTACTTCAATATTATCAATACCTTGTAAGGCTTCATTAACAATTTTTAATAATGCATCTTTTCCTTTTTTAAAAGCAATAATTGCTTTTGGTGCATTACTAGCTTTCATTAAAAATTGAATACCTAATACTAAATCACTAACATGTTCTTTCATTAAATGGTAATCTATTGTAATGAATGGTTCACATTCAACTCCATTAATTAACAATGTATCAATTTTTGTATTTGATGAATACTTAATATATGTTGGAAATCCTGATCCACCACATCCTGCGATTCCTGCTTCTTTGATTGCCTCAACAATCTCTTCTTTACTTGCGCTTTCAACTTTCAAATTTAATGCTTGATCTTCTTTTTCATATTTAAAGTCATTTTTTATTTTGATGTGTTGAGCAAAAATTAAGCTTGAACTCATCATTTTATCAATGCTTTCTACTACTCCAGATACACTAGCATAAATTGGAACATAGAAATGATCATTGCGATACGCAACTTTTTGTCCTACTTTGACTTCATCTCCTGGTTGAACTAGAACTTCAAAAGATGTTGATCCCATGTTCAACAGTGGTAGATATACATATTCAAAGTCATCTAATATAAGAGGCTTTTCACTATCAGTCAAATTCTTATGACCATTTAAGTGAATTCTCCCTTTTCCACTAAATATCATTAAAACACTCCTTCTTTACTAATTTGCTATACTAATTATACATTAAATATCCATATATTTAAAGTTCATATTAACAAATAACTATATATTTAATTAATAATAGTGATAAAATTCACAAAGTTTATTATATTTACCTATTATTTTATAAATTTTAATAATAAAAAGAAGAGAATTAACTCTTCTTGTATTACTTTGGTTTATATTCTAATAAATCGCCTTTAGCTAATGTTAATAAATCTTCAACTTCACTACGTTTTAATTTACGATATTCTCCTGGAACTAAACCATTCAAATTTAAACTTCCATATGTTTCTCTATGTAATTTTCTTACTTTTAAGCCAACTGCTTCAAACATTCTTTTAACTTGATGATTTTTTCCTTCACTAATAATTAATCTTACCTTTGATTTTTCTTGTTTAAAATCTTTATGTAAAATTTTAGCTTTTGCTTTTTTAGTCATTTTATTATCAATTAAAACACCTTGTTCTAATTTCTTTATTTGTTCAGCACCAATTAAACCATCAACAAATGCAATATAACCTTTTTTTACTTTTGATGATGGATGCATCATTTTATTAGCAAACTCACCATCATTTGTTAAAATAATCAACCCTGTAGTATCATAATCAAGTCGTCCAACAGGATAAATTCTCGCATCAGTTTCAATTATATCAACAACAGTTTCTCTACTATGTTCATCAGTAGTTGAACTTATTATTGATTTTGGTTTAAACAATAAATAGTATTCTTTTTTTTCTCTTTTTATTTTTTTATTATCAACGATAATAATATCACTATCAATTACTTTTGTTCCAAGTTCACATACAACATCACCATTAACTTTTACTTTACCATCAACAATAAGTTGTTCTGCTTTTCTTCTTGAACAAATTCCACTTTGAGCTATTACTTTTTGTAATCTTTCCATTTATCTTACTCCTCTACATTGTAAGAGTATTATAGCATAAAAAAGTATAACTTTGCAGTTATACTTATACTTAATTTAGAAAAAATTATCATTTTCTTAACAACTCTATAGATTTTATCTCTTATATTATTAACCTAATTATATTTCGCGACTCTTTATATAAATATCTATTCATCATTTTCTAAAAATAAATCAAAATCACTTATATACATTTTATCTTGTAAAACTCGATATCTTTCAAATTATATCTCAGCTTTTAAATCTAACTGTGATAACTGCTTGTAATGCATAGAATTTAACCTTATATGTTTTTCCATCACTTGCAGCTGTTTCCATAATGGAAACAACTGCTTTTTCGTCTAGTTAATAATCAGAAAAAATTTTCCTTAATTTTTTTCGAAATAGCGGTTTTACCAATTCCATAGAGTTTTGACATCATTGCTTGAGTCAACCAAATATTTTCATTTTGATATCTTACCTCTAAAGTACTTTCACCTTTACCAGCTACAAAAGTCAAATATTCTGCTGTTGATGAGATTAGAATTTCACTCTTCTTGTGATTAGTTATTTTTTTCTTGATATTTTGTTGCTGTTTTTTCTTTTTTAATCTCTTTATCCTTTGTTAACAAAATTAATCATCTCCAATAATTTTATGTTCAAAGTCACAAAACATATATAACCAGTTATTTATATCTATAATATTGGTCCTAGAAAGTGTTGATAGTAAATGTTGATAATTAAGTTGCTTTTTATATCGTAATTATCAATATCTTCACATATAGTATGAGCATAAGCATTAATAAGACTACTAGTAATCTTTTCAAAAATTTCTTATTTGTAATATTTTTTGATTTTTTTGCACATTTAAAATAAAGTTAAATATCCCCATAGTTATTTTAATGAAATTTCTTTATGATAACATAAAAAATCTTTGATTCTTGCATACAATATATTTATTGGTTATAAAGTATAATTATCAATTGATTTATTTTTTTATGGAATGTTTTCTAATTAAAATTTATATTTTTCATAAATTTGTAATAAGAGCAAAATAAATCAGATAAAGCAACAGTTTCTCTACTAGATTCATCACAAGTTGAACTAGTTATTGATTTTGGTTTAAACAATAAGTAGGATTCTTTTTTTCTCTTTTTATTTCTTTATTATCCACGATAATAATATCACTATCAATTACTTTGGTTCCAAGTTCACATACAATATCACCATTAACTTTTACTTTACCATCAATAATAAGTTGCTCTGTTTTTACTCTTGAACAATTTCCACTTTAAGCTATTACTTTTTGTAATTTTTCCATTTACCTATCTCTCTTAAACTAGTAACAACTATACCAAATAAAAAAGCATAACTATATTGTTAAACTTTCTCTAATAATTATGGTGCTACAATTTATAGGGTGGAATAACTAATATTCAAAAAATATTAGTTGCTTCATCCTTTTATATTTTTTATACATTATAAAAGACAAATACT
>JARXZD010000016.1 GCA_029893765.1 Bacilli bacterium PM5-9 | reverse complement strand
CCTTTTTAAATATTTTAGACGATATAATTATAACAGAGTATTTGTCTTTTATAATGTATAAAAAATATAAAAGGATGAAGCAACTAATATTTTTTGAATATTAGTTATTCCACCCTATAAATTGTAGCACCTAATTATCTAATTAATTAAAGGTTTTTCTTTTGAATAAATAACAAAAATTGAACAAAATACTTATCGTTATCTTTTGTTAAAAAGTCATTTTTTTGGTATAATAAACTAATTGAGGTGGTCAAGTTGGAATATAGTAAATTAACGCCAATGATGCAACAATATATGAAAGTAAAAGACAAATATCAAGATACAATTTTATTATATCGTTTAGGTGATTTTTATGAAATGTTTTTTGATGATGCAATTACAGCTTCTAAAGTTTTAGAAATTGCACTAACAGGTCGAAATGCAGGTTTAGAAGAAAGAGTTCCCATGTGTGGAGTTCCTTTTCATTCATGTGAACCATATATAAAAAAGCTAATTGATAATGGTTATAAAGTAGCAATCTGCGAACAATTAGAAGAACCAAAGGCTGGTAAGAAAATAGTAAAAAGAGATGTTGTTAAAATAATAACTCCAGGTACAGCTCTAATTCTTGATAATAATGATTATAACTATATTATGTTTATTGATAATTCTAAGCCTAATTATTATTACTTATCTTTATGTGATTTGAGCACTGGCAAATTAAAAGCATTGACAATCACCAAAGATAAAACAAAGTTATATAATGAAATTAAAAACTACAATATTAAAGAAGTTGTTGTTGATGATAAATTTGATACAAGTTTATTTAATGAATTGATTAAAAGTTATAAATTAGTTATCTCATTTACAAATCACAATAATGATTATAAAAATGTAATTATTGATAGTATAGAATTAGATTACCAAGATGCTTTTAGGAATTTACTATTCTATATTGAAACAATGCAAATGGAGAAACTTGATTATTTTATGGAAGTAGAATATTTAACTAATGATAATATGAAGTTAGATTTTTCTAGTAAATTTAATTTAGAGTTAACTTCAACAATTAAAAATAATGATAAGTATGGTACTTTATTTTGGTATTTAGATAAAACTAAAACAGCAATGGGATCTCGTTTGCTTAAAGAATATATAGAAAATCCATTAGTAAATAAAGAAATAATAATTAAAAGACAAGAGTTTGTTAAGGCGATGCTTGATAATTTTATTGAAACAGAATTAATTACTAATGATTTAAAAGAAGTATATGATATAGCGAGAATTGCGGCAAAAATTGGAGCAAAAACAGTAAATCCAAAAGAATTACTATGGTTAAATAATTCATTAAAGAAGGCTCAATCAATTGTTAGTAAACTTAGCCAAATAAATAATGAAATAATTAATAACTATGTCATATCATTAGATTTAGTAAGCGAACTTGAAGAAATGATTAGTCATACTATTTGTATTGAAATATTAGATGGAGATAATGAAAGAATTATTAATAATGATGTTGATGATTTATTGGACCAATACCGTGAAACTTTAAATGATAGTACAACTTGGCTAGTAAACTTTGAAACTAGACAAAAAGAGTTAACAAAGATAAAAAACTTAAAAGTTAAATACAATAAAGTTTTTGGTTACTATATTGAAGTTAGTAATGGAAATAAACATTTAGTTAAAGATGAATATGGATATATTAGAAAGCAAACTTTAACAAATGCAGAAAGATATATTAATAATGAATTAAAAGAACAAGAATCACTTATTTTAAATGCTCAAGAAAATGTTACAAAATTAGAACAAGAAATCTACTTGAATTTCAAACAAACAATTCATCAATACACTGAAAGACTGCAAAAGCTAGCAAAAGATTTAGCATACTTAGATGTAATATGTAGTTTTGCGAAAATATCGGGGCAATATGGTTTTTCATGTCCAACTTTTAATGATGAATCAATAATTGAAATAAATGAATCTTTTCACCCGATTATTAAAGCAATTGATAATGACAATGATTTTATTAATAATGATTTTAATATAGACAAAGATACTAATGTCTTATTGATAACAGGTCCAAATATGGGTGGTAAATCAACATATATGAGACAGTTAGCTCTTATTGTAATTATGGCTCAAATTGGTTGTTTTGTTCCAGCAAGTAAAGCTAATTTAATGATATTTGATCAAATATTTACAAGAATAGGTGCTAGTGATGATTTAGTCAAAGGACAATCAACTTTTATGGTTGAAATGTTAGAAGCTAGTAATGCAATTTTAAATGCTACTGAAAATAGTTTAATTATTTTTGATGAAATTGGTCGCGGAACAGCAACTTATGATGGAATGGCAATAGCATGTGCTATGCTTGAATATTTAAGCTCACAAAAAGAAGCTAAATTATTATTTTCAACTCATTACCATGAATTAGTTGATTTAGAAAAAACTAATCCAAAAATAAAAAATTATCATGCTAGTGTTTTAGAAAAAGAAAATGAAATAACTTTTACATACAAAATAAAAGAAGGTAGTATTGATAAATCGTATGGTATTCATGTAGCTAAATTAACAAATCTTCCTGAAGCCATAATAAAAAGATCATATCAACTGTTAGCAAGTTTTGAACAAGAACATATAACAGAAATCAATACAGCACAGTATATTGAAGTTGAAACTAATAAATATGAGAATGTAGTTAAAATGATTAAAGATATAGATGTTAATGAACTTAGTCCAGTTAATGCATTATTAATGCTTGAAACATTACAAAAGAAGGTGAATGAACAAGATGAATAAAATTCAGATTATGCCAATAGATCTTTCAAACAAAATTGCAGCAGGAGAAGTTATTGAAAATCAAGCTAGTGTTGTAAAAGAATTAGTTGAAAATAGTATCGATGCAAATGCTAGTAAAATTGAAATTATGTTGCTTGATTCAGGCTTTCAGTTAATTCAAATTGTTGATAATGGTGAAGGAATGTCTAAAGATGATTTATTGTTATGTTTTAAGCCTCATGCGACTTCAAAATTAAAATTGCAGTATGATTTATTTAACATTGAAACATTAGGTTTTAGAGGTGAGGCTTTAGCTAGTATTGCTTCAATCGCCAAAGTTAAAATTGCTAGTAACGATGGAAATACTTCGGGTTATATCTTAGATGTAAATGAAGATAAGTTGAGTGAGGGATACCAAAATAATGGAACTAAAATAAGTGTTTATAATTTATTTTATAATGTTCCAGCTAGATTAAAATACTTGCAATCACAAAAATCAGAACTTGCTAATATAATTGATATAGTATCACGCTTTGCTTTAACTTATCCAAACAGTGCTTTCTTGCTAACTAATGATAATAAAACATTAGTTAATACATCTGGAAATGGTAACTTACTTCAAGTAATAAATGGAGTTTATTCATTAGATATTACACAAAATATGGAGGAATTGTCTTTTGAAAATGATGACTTTAAAGTAGTTGGTTATATTGGTAATAATAAAGCAACACGTTCAAATAAAAGAGGGATTAATGTTTTTATTAATAATAGATTAGTTTTCAATAAAGAATTAGAGAATGCTATTATTAGAGGCTATGGCGAATATTTAATGGAAAAAAGATATCCAGTAGTTGTTTTAAACATTAAGTGTGATTATCAATTAATAGATGTTAATGTTCATCCAGCTAAGTTAGAAGTTAGAATTTCAAAATTAAATGAATTACTTAATTTACTAGAAGAAAGTATTAGGGATAAATTTAATTTAATTAAAAAAGAATTTATAACCAAACCTAAGTTCATTCAACCAAGCATGGAATTTACTTATGTAAAGCGTGATAATAAAAATGATGAAATAAATTATCCAAATAGTAATAAACCAAGTAAAATTAATGAAACAATAAGTAGTTTTGAAATAGAAGAGCCAAACATTTTTAAGACAAGAAATAAAAAAGAAGAAACTGATATTGAAATAGATTTTGAAAAATCGAGTGATTTTGTTGAAGAAAAAGTGATTTCTACTCCTAAAATAGTTGATATTGAACCTGAAATTTTAATCCAATTTAATGTAATTGGACAATTTGATGCGACATATATTTTAGCTCAAAGTGAAAAAGGGTTACATTTGATTGACCAACATGCAGCGATGGAAAGAATTAATTATGAAAAAATTCTTAACAAAGTTAATGCGGAAACTTTTGATTATCAAGATTTAACAGTTCCCCTTATAATACCATTAACGCTTTCTGAAAAAGTTAAAGTATTAGTTTTAAGTAAAGTTTTAAAAGAAATTGGTATTAAAGTTGAAGAGCAAGCTAATAATGATTTAATTGTTAGACAGATACCATTATGGGTAGATTTAGAAAATGCAAATGCCTATATCCAACAAACCATTGATTATGTTTTAGAGTTAAATAATGTAAAAATAACAGATATAAAAAAAGAAAACTTAATTATGGCAAGTTGTAAAATGTCTTTAAAGGCTAATCAAGTTTTAACATTAGATGAACAACAAACTTTAGTAGATAATTTATTAAAAACAAACAATTATGATCACTGTCCTCATGGTCGCCCGATAATTGTAACTTTTTCGAAAACTGAAGTTGAAAAAATGTTTAAGAGAATTATTTAAATATTATAATTTAAATATAGAATTTTTTTATTTAATAAAAGTTAAAAAAATATATGAAAATAAGCATAAAATAGAGACATAATTCAAAATGAACTATGCCTCTATTTTTATTCTAGATTTAATTTTTTATCTAACATTTTCGTTGATATCAAATAATTGACTATCGTATAGAAAATATTTAAACCCATTGCAAGTAATAAAATATATACTGCAAGTTTTATGCTTTCTAAATCAGTTGTTTCTGTATAGACAACAGCAACATCAAAACTATATAGTAATAAAACAATGCTAGCTATTGTAATTACTTGCATTAAGATGTAAGTAACTATTCCAGCAAGGATACTTTTTTTATTTTTATGATTATTAAAAGAATATCCAATACTTAATGAACTATAGAAAGCACTAATTAATGCTAGTGTTTGGAAAAAGATTACTGCACAAACAATTAGTGCCATTGTGTATCCATAAAAACCTGGATAGATTTCTTCAAATAGTGATGAGAAATCATAGTTATTAAAATCTGAAGCCCAAGTCAATAAAAAACAAACAAGTGCTGATACTATCATTAAAATAGCTGATGATAGTAGTTTTGATAAGACAATAGAACTTTTTTTAACTGGAAGAGTGTTCGTTAAATATCCTTCATCCTTTAAAACATTTTGGTAAAACCTTTTAATACTAATGAAGAATGATGCAAATAATATTGCTAGTAAAGATACGATAAATAATAAATTAAATATTCCAGATATTATATTAAAAATTGAATAATTATCAAATAACTTTGTAAATAAAAAGATAGCAAGACTAATAATTGAGAATAAAAATAATGGAATTATTGATTTAAATAATGATTTTAAATCATACTTTAATAATTTTTTTAACATTTGAATTCCTCCCTAAAAATCGCATCAATTGACATGTTGTGCTTATTTCTTAATTCATCACTATCTTCATGTAAAAGGATTTCACCATTGTTGATAAAGATAACTTCATCTAAAATAGTTTCAATATCTGAAATTAAGTGTGTTGAAATAATCAATGTAGCATCTTCATTAAAATTACCTAAAATAGTTTGTAAAATGAAATCACGACCAGCTGGATCTACACCACCAATTGGCTCATCTAAGATATAAACATCAGCTTCTCTTGACATAACTAATGCAAGTTGAACTTTTTCTTTAGTACCTTTGGATAGTGTTCTCATTTTAGCATTTGTATCAATATTCATAATTTCAAGCATGCGATACATTTTATCTTTATCAAAATCTTGATAAAAATCTGCAAAGTATTCAATACATTCAAAAACACTCATATTCAAATCTAAATATGTTCTTTCTGGTAAGTATGAAATAATTTTCTTGCTATTAATACCAGGGCTCTCATTATTTATTTTAATGCTTCCTGTGGTTGGTTTTAGTAAATCATTAATAAGTTTTAGTAAAGTTGTTTTACCACTACCATTAGCACCTAATAAACCAACAATTCTTCCTTTTTTTATTGATAAGTTTACATTATCTAAAGCTAGTTTTTTACCATAACTTTTTGATAAATTTAAACATTTAATAATTTCCATTATTCATTTTCCTTTCTTTTGTTAAGATATTCAAATATTTCCTTATTTGAAAAACCAAGTTGTTCCATTTGCGAAAAAAAGTTATTAATATTAGTATTAGCTAAATTATTTCTTAAATCATTTAGCAGTTTTTCATCATCAGTAACAAACCTACCATTTGTTCTTTGTGTATGAATAATATTAAGGTTTTCTAATTCGGCAAATGAACGCTGTAAAGTATTTGGATTAACTTTTATCTGTGCCGCTAGTTCTCTAACTGGCGGTAGTTGAGTGCCTGCTGGATATTCTTTAGATATTATTTTTATGATTAACTCATCCATTATTTGTAAATAAATTGGTCTATCATTATCAAAGGACCATGTCATTGTATCCCTCCTTGTTGTATTAATCAACTAATACAATGATACAACAAATATTTTTTTCTGTCAATACATAGTTTTAAAAAAAATACAATTCTTTATTTTTATATTTTTACTAGTATAATTAGGCAATAAGGGAGTGATTTTATGTATAAGATTGTTGTTTTAGAATTAAAACAAGTTGTTGCTAATGAAGATTTTATTGTTCATCCAATTGTTATTGTGGATAGTAGTCAATTAATTTTAGTTGATTGTGGATTTATTGGATCAATTGAACAATTAAAAAAAGAGTTTATAAAAAATGATTTAGAAATCAAATATTTGAAGAAAATAATTGTAACTCATCATGATCACGATCACATTGCTAATTTGAGTGAATTAAAAAAAGAAAATCCAAATCTTAAAATTTATGCTTCAAAAGAAGAAAAAGAGTATATTGAGGGTAGTATAGAACCATTTAGATTAACACAAGCAAAGAAAATGCAAGCTTTTTTAAGTGGTGAAAAGGCAGAATGGGGTTTAAATTTTATGGAAATGCTAAAGTCAGTTGAATTAGCAAATGTTGATGAAATAGTGGCAGATAAAACAATTGTTCCATGTAATACCAAAGTTGAAATAGTTGAAACTTATGGACACACAAAAGGACATATTTCTGTATATTTAGAAGAAGCAAAAACTTTGATTACTGGTGATGCTTTAGTTGTTATTGATAATGAATTAAAGCTAGCTAATCCTGAATTATCCTATGATTTAGAAAAGGCAAAACAATCACTTATTAAATTATTAGATTATGATATTGAAAAAGTTATTTGTTATCATGGTGGTATTTTTGAAAATGATTTTGTTAATGCGATAAATAAATTATTATAATAGAATTTAAAAAAATTAAATGAGTTGATTGAGTGTTTATAACTTGAAAAAATATATATTATGAACTATAATATTATCAACGGATTATTATAATTTTCAGTTCAATTTACTGTATCGTAAATTGAATTTTATTTATTAAAGAAGGGTTAAAAGGGTGAATATATGAATGATAAAATAATAGTAAAAGGTGCAAGGGTGCACAATTTAAAAAATATAGATATTGAAATTCCACGATCTAAATTAGTTGTTTTAACTGGATTAAGTGGTAGTGGTAAATCATCCTTAGCGTTTGATACAATTTATGCAGAAGGACAAAGAAGATATGTTGAAAGTCTAAGCGCTTATGCTAGACAATTTTTAGGTAATACAGATAAACCTGATGTTGATTCAATTGAGGGGTTATCACCTGCTATTTCAATTGAACAAAAAACAACTCATAATAACCCTCGTTCTACTATTGGGACAGTTACAGAAATTTATGATTATTTAAGATTGTTATATGCACGTATTGGACGTGTTTATTGTCCTGAACATGGTGTTGAAATTTCATCACAAACAATAAAACAAATGGTTACAAAAATTATGGAAATGCCTGAAAAAAGCAAAATCATGATTGTAGCACCTGTTGCAAAATTAAAAAAGGGTAGTCATAAAGATTTAATAAATGGTCTAATAAATGATGGATTTGTAAGAGGTTTTGTTGATGGCGAATTAGTAATGTTTGAAGAAATTAATGACCTTGATAAAAATAAAAAACATACAATTGAGGTTGTTGTGGATCGTTTAGTTATGAAAGAAAACATTCAAGAAAGGCTATATGATTCATTAGAAATTGCTTTAAAATTATCTGATGGGACTGTTGTTATTGATGGTGGTAGTTTAGGTCGACAAACATTTTCTGAAAATTTTGCTTGTGATATTTGTGGATTTTCAATTCCAAATTTAGAGCCTAGATTATTTTCATTTAATTCACCTTTAGGAGCTTGTCCTGATTGTAAAGGTTTAGGTATTAAAATGGAATTAGATCTTTCATTATTAATTGAAGATCCAAGTCTATCAATCAATGAGGGAGCAATTAGATATTATCGTAATACTCTACAAACTGATAATATTGAAGCACAACAGTTTAGAAAATTATGTGAAATTTATAAAATTGATATGGATAAGCCGATTAATAAGTTTACTAAAAAAGAAATGAGAATTATTCTTGAAGGTTCTGATAAGCCAATTAAATATACAATTAAATCTTCTTCTGGTAATGTTTTTTCAAGAACTGATTATCTTGAGGGGGTAAAAACATTAATTGAAAGAAGATATGCAACAACAACTTCTGAGGGTGCTAGAGATTGGTATAAGACTTTTATGGCTGAGCATACTTGCACAACTTGCCAGGGAAGTCGTTTATCAAAAGAAGCTTTATCTGTTAAAGTTGGAAGTAAAAATATTTTTGAGTTTACCTCAATGGCTATTGATGAAGCTATTGATTATATTGATAATTTAGAGTTAAGTGATAATGAAAAAGATATTAGTAATTTAGTTTTAAAAGAAATTGATAATCGTTTAAAGTTTTTAATTAATGTTGGTTTAGAATATTTAAATTTATCAAGAATGGCAGGAACATTATCTGGTGGAGAAGCACAAAGAATAAGACTTGCAACACAAATTGGCTCAGCATTAACTGGAGTTTTATATGTTCTTGATGAGCCTAGTATTGGATTGCATCAAAGAGATAATGAAAAACTTTTAACTACTTTAAAGAAAATGCAACAACTAGGTAATACAATGTTGATTGTTGAACATGATGAGGATACGATGAAACAAGCTGATCATATTGTTGATATAGGTCCGGGTGCTGGTGCTCATGGTGGTTATGTAGTAGCACAGGGAACATTAGATGAAATTTGTGCTGTTGAAGAAAGTATTACTGGTCAATATTTGTCTGGTAAAAAATATATTCCTTTACCTTTAAAACGTAAAAAAGGGAATGGTAAATATTTAGAAGTTATAAAAGCTAGTGAAAATAATTTAAAGGATATTAGTGTAAAGTTTCCTCTAGGAGCTTTCAATATTGTAACTGGAGTAAGTGGTAGTGGAAAATCAACACTTGTAAATGAAATATTATATAAATCACTTTCTAATAAGTTATATAAAAATAAGCAAAAAGCAGGGCAACATAAAGCGATTAAGGGGCTTGAAAACATTGACAAGGTAGTTGATATCTCACAAGATCCAATTGGACGTACACCACGCTCTAATCCAGCGACATACACAGGTGTTTTTGATGATATTAGAGATTTGTTTGCAATGTCACCAGAGGCAAGAGCACGTGGTTATGAAAAGGGAAGATTTAGTTTTAATGTTAAGGGTGGTCGTTGTGAAGCTTGTCAAGGTGATGGATTGATTAAGATTTCAATGCATTTTCTTCCAGATGTATATGTAGTTTGTGAAGAGTGTAATGGTAAACGATATAATGATGAAACTTTACAAGTTACATTTAAAGGAAAAAACATTGCTGATGTTTTAGATATGAGAGTTGAAGAGGCTTGTGAGTTCTTTAGTTCAATACCTAAAGTAAAAAGAAAATTAGATGTTTTACTTGCAGTAGGATTAGGATATATTAAGCTAGGTCAAAGTGCAACAACTTTATCTGGTGGTGAGGCACAAAGAATTAAACTAGCAACTGAACTACAAAAGAAGGCAACTGGAAAAACAGTTTATATTTTAGATGAGCCAACGACTGGGTTGCATATTGATGATGTTTCTAAATTATTAAAAGTTTTACAAGAGATTGTTGATAATGGCGATACAGTGATTGTTATTGAGCATAATTTAGATGTAATTAAGGTTGCTGATAATATTATTGATTTAGGTCCTGAGGGTGGTAAAAAAGGTGGTACAATAGTTGCTACTGGAACACCTGAACAAATAATTAAAGTTGAAGAAAGTTACACTGGACAATTTCTAAAACCTATTATAGAAAACGATATGAAAGAAGAGAGATTTTAAGCGATATATTTGTATCGCTTTTTTTTATTTTTTTTCATTAAAACGCTTGCAATCTCATGAAATTTATATTATAATCATTATTGTATTTGCCTGAGTAGCTCAGTGGCAGAGCAATCGGCTGTTAACCGATCGGTCATAGGTTCAAATCCTATCTCAGGCGCCATTTTTATGTAAATGGCCCGTTGGTGAAGCGGTTTAACACACATGCCTTTCACGCATGCATTCACGGGTTCGAATCCCGTACGGGTCACCATTTGACTTAAAAGCACGTTATTAACGTGTTTTTTTTGTATTTGAAGAGTATTTATTTTATTATCCGTATTTTGTTGTATTCAAAATAATTTGTTTAAATAAAAAAATTATAGGAAAATAATACTTTTCTTATAATATATAATTATCAAACTTATTGTAACTATAATTTAATAAATAATTTACTAATTTTTGTGTTGTAATACATTTGATTGACAATTGAATGTCGAATGTAATACAATGTTAATGAAAGGTAGTGGTATTATGGCAACGAAAATGTTTCAAAAAAGAATTGATCAAGATTTATATGATACTACAAGTAAAATATATAATGAGCTTGGAACAAGTGTTGAAGCTGCATTTGTTATGTTTTTGAAAAAAACAATTGAGAAAAATGGACTTCCATTTGAATTGAAAATTGAAAGAATTCCAAATAGCGAAACCATTGCTGCGATGAATGAAGATTTATCTAATGCAAAAAGTTATAGTTCTTTTAATGAACTATTGAATGATATAGACGAGGATTGATTGTGAGGTAAACATGAAATATGAGATAGTTAGTACTTCAAAATTTAATAAAGACTTGAAATTAGCAAGAAAACAAGGGTTAAATTTAGAGAAAATAGGTATTGTTGTTGACAAATTGGCTCAAGGAGAAAAATTGCCAAGTAAATACAAAGATCATTTACTTAGTGGAAGATATAAAGGTTATCGGGATTGTCATATTGATCCTGATTGGATTTTAATATATAAAATTGATAAAAAAGTCGAAATTTTGGAGTTAATTAGAACTGGTTCTCATAGTGATTTGTTTAAATAAAAAAATTAAAGAGATTATATTATTTTCTCTTTTTTTTGCTAATTAAACATAAAAAAACCTGCATAACGGCAAGTTTTTATAAATATTTATCTATTTCTTTGATTAAGTCAACATCAGATTGCCCATTAATTGATGAACCTTTACCACCACCACGAACATTAAAATCATCTTTAAGTTTATTTAATAAATCTGATAAAGAGTAATCACTATTTTTTTGTTTAACTAAAATAAATTGATATTTATCATCTTTTTTGGTTTGTAGCAAACCATAAATTTCTTTATCATAATTTACAACTGAATTAGCTAGTATTTTTAAATCATCAAAAGAATCTTCATTAGCCTCAAATATTATTTTATTATCAACAATTAGTTTATCAAGTTTTTCAGAGTATAAATCCTCTTTAGCCTCATTTAATTCTTTTGATAAAACAATATTTTTTTCAAGAGATTCAGCAGTTTTTGTTACAATTGTTTGTTCATTACCTTTTGTCAACAACTTCAATTCTTTAACGATATTGTTGTATTCATCAAAAAACTCAATCATTCTAAGACCTGCAGTAAATAATATTTTATGTTGTTTTCCAGTTTTTTCTATTGATAAACATTTAACAGCTTGAATAGGTGCTAAACTAGTGAAGTGTAAACAACCACAAGCATTATAATCATCCAATCCCTCAATGTTTGTCATTCTAACAGGATCAGTATATTTAGGGTTATCTTCAACACCAAGCTTTGCTAAATCTTTTTTAGCTACTAATGTAGTATCTAAACGACGGTTTTCAATAATTAATTGATTAGATAATCTTTCAACATCATACATAATTTCATTTGTTAGCTCTTCACCTTCTAAAACTAAATCACAATAAGTTCCATGAACATGATGAGAAACTGTTTTTAAATCATAATCTTTTTCAAAAATTGCTGTTAATAAATGTTGTGCATCATGAATTTGTATATTAGTAAATCTATTATATGAATCTACTTTTCCAACAACTTTCATTTGTTTAGGCTTATCTTTTAGAACATGAATTATTTCATCATCTTTTTTATTTACTCTAATAACTTCAATATCATCAATAAACCCCATATCACAATTCATTCCACCACCTTCAGGATAGAATGCTGTTTGGTCTAAAATAAGATGATACTCACCTTTAACCTCATTCATTTCAATAATATTTGCTTCAAATTCTAATAAATCTATATCATCATAATATAGTTGCTTTGTTTTCATTACTCCAACTCCTAACTTACTAAACACAGTATAATATAAAACAAGGTAATTTACAATCATTTGCCTTAATGTGCATACACACATTATATCATTTATTATGTGTGTATCAACTATTCAAAATAATTTTTTTATTATTTTATATAATAAAACAAAAAAATACTATTTATTAATAAAATTTGCATAAAAAAAAGCATTTTTTTGGTGATTTATAAAAAAAGGGTTGACTTTAATATGTTAAAGATATATCATATCATCATTAGTGTAAATAGAGGTGCTTGTTATCAAGAGTAAATTTACTTAGCAAATCCAAATTGCAAAGAGGTAAATTGAAAGGGAAACGAGCCGAAGGTAATGTCTGGAAAACATTATTCTGGTAAATGGAAATAAGATTTCATTTACTCCCACGAAAGTGGAGGTGCTATTTCAAAATAACTTTAATGTGTTTTGATTTGATAGTACCTTGCTGTGGAGGTGCTATTTTTCTTTAATTAGAATTTTATTAGCGCCCTAAGGCGTTTTTATATTTGCACGAAAAAGAAAGAAGGAGTGTTATTATGAGAAGATTTACTGTAATGATTATTTGCGCTTTATTTTTATTTGGTTGTGCAAATAATGGAGCATCGAGTACATCAGGACTTGATGATGGAGTTTTAACAATTGGATTAGAGTGTGATTACTCACCTTACAATTGGACAACAACAAGCAAATTAAAAGGAAAAGATGCAATGGAAATTTCAGGTTCACAAGGATATTGTGAAGGATATGATATTAGTATTGCAAAATTAGTAGCAAAAGAATTAGATGTTGAAGTTGAAGTTAAAAAAATGACATGGGATGGATTAATTCCTGCTTTAAATAATGGACAAATTGATTTAATAGTTGCTGGTATGAGTCCAACTTCTGAAAGAAAAGAAAGTATCAACTTTACAGATAGTTATTATGAAGATAATCCAAAAGAAGTAATTGTTGTGAGAAAAGATTCTAAATATGTTAATGCGACTAAATTAAGTGATTTTAATCAAGCTAGTATTACAGCACAACAAGGAACTTTACAAGCGTCGTTAATTTCTCAAATTGATGGTGTTCAATCAAGTGCCTTACTTCCTGACTATGTATCTTTAATTCAATCAGTAAAAGCAAAAACAATTGATGGGTATATTGCAGAGTATGCTGTTGCAAGTGAACATATAAATGCCAATAAAGATTTGGTGTTGGTTGAGTTTAATGAAAATGATGGTTTTGTTTTATCAAAAGAAGATACAACAATTGCTATGGGAGTAAATAAAAAAGATGAAAAATTGTTAAAGGAGGTAAACAAAGCACTTAAATCAATAAGCAATGATGCAAGAGAGAAAATAATGAATGAAATTATTGAAAGAGCTGATAACAATGATTAATTCAATGATAAGTTTATTAGAAAATTACTCTCCATTATTTATTGAAGGATTAAAAGTAACAATTATTGTTGCTAGTGTTGGAACAATAGGTGGTTTAATTATTGGAATGATAATCTACTTTTTTAGAAGTCTAACTATTAATTTTACAGATAATTGGTTAGTTAAAAGTATGAAAAAAGTATTATCAATATTTGCTATTGCCTATATTGATATTATGCGTGGGACACCGATGATTGTTCAAGCTTCAATTTTCTGGTTTGGTTTTGCCTCACACTTAAATATGAATGTAGTTGTTGCTGCGATTGTTATTGTATCTTTTAATACTGCAGGATATATTGCTGAAATAATTAGATCAGGTATTATTGCTTTAGGAAATGGTGCATTTGAGGCAGCCCAATCTTTAGGGATGACAAGATTTCAAACGATGGTTTATGTTATTTTCCCACAAGTCTTAAAAAACTCATTACCATCACTTTTAAATGAGTTAATTGTAAATGTAAAAGATTCATCAGTACTTAGCATTATTGGCTTAACAGATTTATTTTATAGTGCTCGTGGTGCTAGTTCTTCAACTTTTCAACAAGAACCTGCTTATATATTGGTTGCTATTATGTATTTTATTTTAACTTTTGCTTTATCAAAAATCATCACAATTATTATTGATTCAAAAAATAAAAACTGTGTTGAAGTAGGGGAGTCGTTATAATGAATATATTAGAAGTTAGTAACATAAATAAAAGATTTAATAATCAAGAGGTCTTACATGATGTTTCATTTAATGTTAAAAAAGGTGAGGTTGTTTGTATCATTGGTTCTAGTGGTAGTGGAAAAAGTACATTGCTTAGATGTTTAAATTTATTAGAGAAAGCAGATAGTGGTGCGATTAAATACAATGGTATAGATTTAATGCAGGCTAATGTCAATCTAAATGAAATACGCAGTAAAGTTGGAATGGTATTTCAAAATTTTAATTTATTTGATAATTTGAATGTTATTGATAATTGTACTCTTGCTCCAAGATTAGTTTTAAAAACTGATAAAACTAAAAGGGACGAGCAGGCTATAAAATATCTTGAAAAAGTTGATATGCATCGCTATTCAAACCAAAAAGTTACTACTTTATCTGGTGGGCAAAAGCAGCGTGTAGCAATTGCTAGAGCTTTATGTATGAATCCTGATATTCTATTATTTGATGAACCAACATCTGCTTTAGATCCTGAATCTATTGAAGAAGTTTTAAAAGTAATGAAAGAATTAGCAAGGCAAAAAATGACAATGATTATTGTCACACATGAAATTAGTTTTGCAAAAGACATTGCTGATCGAATTTTATTTGTAGCAGATGGCATTATTTTAGAAGAAGGAAAACCTGAAGATATTTTATTTAATCCAACTCATCAAAAAACAAAAACATTTTTACAAAGGTTTAATAACAGTGTTTAAATTGACACTGTTTTTTTATTTTAATAATGTTTAAAAGTTAAATGATTATCAAATATTTAATAATATGATATAATACGAAAAGGATGTGATATAAATGAATTTTAATAGAATATTTTTAATTGTTTTAGACTCATTAGGTGTAGGAGCAATGAAAGATGCTAAAGAATATGGTGATGTTAATGCTAATACTTTAAAAAGTATTTTAAATGCAAAAGATAATGTTGAAATTCCTAACTTAATTAGTCTAGGGTTTACTAATTTAAGTGATATTGAAAAATATCATAATAATCAACCTAAAGCAATTTATACAAAAATGGAAGAGGAAAGTGTTGGAAAGGATACAATGACAGGTCATTGGGAATTTATGGGAATTAAAACGATAAATCCTTTTATTACATTTACTGATACAGGCTTTCCTGATGAATTAATTAAGGAATTAGAAGAAAAAACAGGAAGAAAAGTTATTGGAAATAAAGCAGCTAGCGGTACAGAAATTATTGATGAACTTGGTCCAAGACAAATGGAAACTGGTGAATTAATTGTTTATACTTCTGCTGATAGTGTTTTACAAATTGCTGCTCATGAAGATATTATTCCATTAAAAGATTTATATCGATATTGTGAAATTGCTCGTGAAATTACTATGAAAGATGAATGGTTATTAGGAAGAGTAATTGCAAGACCTTACATTGGTGAACCAAACAATTTTAAACGTACTAGTAATCGTCATGATTATGCTTTATGCCCACCACAAGATACCGTTTTAGATTATTTGAAAAATGCTGGTTTAGAAACGATATCTATTGGTAAAATTTACGATATTTTTAATGGTAAAGGATTAAGCGAGTCAAATAAAACAAAGTCAAATTATGATGGAATGCAACAAACAATTGAAATCGCAAAAAATAGAGATTTTAAAGGAGTATGTTTTGTTAACTTGGTTGATTTTGATGCAAACTTTGGTCATCGTCGTGATCCTATTGGATATGCAAATGCTTTAGAAGAGTTTGATGATCAATTAACAGAGTTATTAGCAAACTTAAAAGATGATGATTTATTAATGTTGGTTGCAGATCATGGAAATGATCCATGTTATAGTGGAAGTGATCATACTAGAGAATATGTTCCATTAGTAATTTATTATAATAAATTAAAAGAAGGTAGAAGAATAGATGATGTTTATAGCTTTGCAAGTGTTGGTGCAACTATTGCAAAAAACTTTGATGTTGAACTACCTAAAATAGGAAGTGTTTTAGATATTTAATAATATAGTCAAATTATTTATTCAATTAAATGATTTGGCTTTTTATTTTGACTGTATTTCACTATTTTTATTAAAGCCTTGCAATGTTAAAAAAGTAGTATTATAATTGGGGCGTTAGAGTAGGTAAGATATGTTAAGTGTTCTAGTATGGGATGTAGACTAGAAACGAAGCGTAAGCACATTATCTTATCGCATCCGCTCAATTTTATTTATATAAAATATACATAAAATTTTGTGTGGTCTCTATTGAAAATTAAGGAGGCTTTTTATTATGAATTTAGAAATTATTATTGCGCAAATTATTGTGCTAATTGTTATGGTTGCTTTATTTTATGTGACATTTAAAAAAGATGGAAATAAAATAACAATCAAAGATATGACAATAGTAACATTGATGTGTGTATTGACAGCTGTTTTAAATAAAACACTATCAATTAAGTTCCCCCCAGCACAACCAATTTTTGTAATTAGTTTTGCTAGTTCAATTGCAATAACATTAGGTATTTTATTTTCACCTAAGTTAGCATTAATAGCAGGGTTAATAACAGATATAGTTGGTTTATTGCTTGCTCCAGCTTCTGGAGATAACTCAATGCCATTTTTAGGCTTTACTTTAACAGCAATGTTATCTTGTTATTTACCTTCAATATTAGTCAGAGTAACAAAAAAACAAAAAGAAGCTGTTATGAATTTATTGATTGTTGGTATATTACTTTTATCAGTTATTTTAGCAGGTGTTTATTTATTTAGTGTTAATACAATCTCGATTGATCAAAATCAAAATGACTTGAATAACTCTTTACGATATAGTATCATTGGTGTCTTGGTTTTAATTTCAATTGCTGTTGTTGCATTAAATTATTTTATAAATCAAAAAATTAAAAATGATAGTAATATGTATATTACAACAACTCAATTAACTTTAATTGTTTTGGTTGTTGAAATAGTATGTCATATTGTGTTAACTACTTTATGGATTAATATTATGTATGGAGTGCCATTAGTAGTTGCTGCTTCAACAAGAATAATTAAAGGTTTACTGATGTTGCCTTTAAATGTTATGGTAATTTATTTAATTTTAAAATATATTCCTAACCAATATAAACGTCATTTGATTAAAGAAGAAATATAAAAAAAAGACAATCCGGTTTAAATGCTGGATTGTTTTTATTGAGTTGGTGCATATTGTTTTGGCCTTGTATTTTCAATACAAACATCGTTTTCATCATAGATACAACTTTCCATTTGATATACTTTATTCGTTTCATAATCAACATAAAATTCAAGTGTAAGTTTAGGATTATCTTTAAAAACTACTTCAACCCATATTTCATCTTCTGTTAAACCAACAATTTTTTTCATGCTGATAATATCACTTTCTTTTAACTTGTTATGTTCAATAAGATACTTTTTTACAATAGCTTTATCATTACGCGAAAGGTATTGAAGCTTAATTTCTAAGACAATAAAATTTGCTGGAATATAAACTACAAAGGCTATTGAAATAAAAGCGATACATATAATGATAATTTTAAATATTTTTTTAATAATAGTAACCTCGCTTTAAATGTTTTATCAAAGTTATTATATAATAAATAAAAAGAGATGTTTTGAACAAAATATTCAAACAATCTCTCATATATTATTTTACATATTCATTATACATTTCTTCAAGTTCATTTTCACTTAAAACACGTGCTACCATTGTTTTAAGTTCACCATCTTTAAAGAATAGTGTTGTTGGTGTACCTGAAATTGCATATTTAACAATAAAATCATTTTTTTCGTCGTTATCTAATTTATCAATTACTACTTCCATAAGTGATGCATCCTTGATATCATCAGTGAATTTTTTTACAATTGGTTTGTATTCTTCGCAGTATGAACATGTTGTTGAAGTAACTACAACAATAAATGATTCTTTTGCTTCAATTTTTTTCTCAACATCACTTGGAGTTGCAGTGCTTGATGAATTACATCCAACTAACCCAATGCATACAAATAGTAGTGCTAAGACACTTAAAAACTTTTTCATTTTCTCACCTCAAAAATAATTTTAACATAGTAGTAGATTGGTTTCAAATATTTATTTAATATTCATCAAATCATTAATGAATATTAAAAGCTTTTTTATATATTGATACTCAATTTACTTGATTTGTTTAATTTTATTCAAAAAAAATGAATTTTATTAAAGAATGTGTTATAATTGTATTCAAAGGGGGAAATGAAAAAGTGAGAGATGAAACAAACAATGTTGAAAATAAAAAAAAGTGGTTTATTGATTTAAGTGAAGAAGATGGGGAGTTTATAAAAAAATTTGTAATTTATTCTGGTTCACTAAAAAAGTTATCTCAAGTTTATAATGTATCATATCCAACTGTTAGGATTCGGTTGGACAATTTAATTGAGAAAATATCACATGAAAATACTGATACTGAATTAGAATATATCAATTTTATTAAAGATGTAATGAGCGAATACGAAGTAAGTTCTAAGGCTACAAAAAAATTAATAAAAAAATATATAGAAATGAGTGGGAAAAACAATGAATAGTTATTATTTATATGTATTGGTTATTATTGCTATCTTTTTACAATTTATTATTTCTAAGTTTCAAAAACCAATTCTTTTAAATATTATTCCGGCAATATATACTGTTGCTATACTTAGTTATGCAATTTATTCAAAGAAGCTAATTGATAATTTATTTTTAATTAGTGTATTAGTTATTTTTGGATATGGGATGTTATGGAGAGTTGGAACTGTATTTTATGATTCGAAAAATGAGAAAATAAAAAAAGAGCTTGAAAAAATGAAGATAAAAGATATGTGATATTAATATGTAGTGTATAGTTGAAATTAAATCATTATTGACAATTAAGTATAAACCTATTTAATTGTGATGTCTTTTATGATAAAATATATTAAGTACGAGGTGATAGTATGGATATAAAATTAATGATGATTATTGGTGCAATAGCTTTAGTAGTTTTAATTGCAATAATTTTGATAGTATCATCAATAAAAAAGAGAAACAGGCTTGCTGCGCTTGATAAACTACAAGATAGAATTGGTGTCTTAAAATCACTTCCTGTTCAATATTTATTGAACAAAGTTTCTTTAATGCCAAAGACAGAAGAAATTGAGCATAAATATGAAAATTGGAAAAATACTTATGATCGTTTATCTACTGTTGAAAACATGCAAATAAAAAATGAAATAAATGATATTGAATCATTAATATATTCAAGAAAATATAAAAAATCTCATGAAGGATTAGATGAATTAGAGACTAAAATTGATGCGTATGAAAAAGAATATGAAACAATTCTTGATGAATTAACAATCGCTACTCAAGTAGATGTGAAAAACAGAGAAGAAATAACTAATCAAAAAGAATTATTTAGAAATTATAAAAAAATGTATCAATCAAATTTAAACAATTATAAACCTTATAATAGTGCTATTGAAAGATATTTTATAAATATTGAGGATTCTTTTACAAACATTGATGTATTGTTAAATCAATCTCAAGTTGATAAAGCAAGAAATAAAGCAGCTTCTTTAGAAGGCGAATTATTAAAAATGAAAGATATTTTAAATAATTTGCCAGTAGTATTAGAAGAACTAACAAAAGATATTCCTGCTAAGTTTAAAGAAGTTGAGTTTCAATATAATGAGATCGTTGTCAAAAAATATAATTTATCACAATTAGATGTTCCAAAAAGACTAGCTAATATTAATAAAGAAATAGTTAGTGTTCTATCAAAAAACAATGATGTTTTTCTTAAAGATTTACAAGATACATCGCATTTTGTTAATGATGAATTAAATGCAATTTCTAATGAATTAGATTCTGAAGTTAGAGCAAACGAGCAATTAGATAAAGTAATTGATGATTTAGTAGCTTGTAGTTTAGAAGCTGATAAATTATGTAAAGAAGTCAATGAAGAAGTAAATAAAATAAAAGATCAATATGTTTTATATAAAAATGAATTAGCAAACTTAGAAATGGAAACAAGAATTTTATTTAACTTTTTAGTAACTAAAAATAATATTGTTTCACAACACATGTCTAGTAAATATATTGCTTCGGATTTAGAAAAACAAGCACGCGATTTACTGCCTAAAGTAAAAGCTATTATTATGGCATTAAATGCTTATATGCAAAGAATTACTGATATGAGAAGTGATGAAAAAAGGTTATATGATGAATATAATAATATGCTTTATATTATAAAAGATTGTGAAGCAAGATTAAGAGCAATGAATCTTCCAATGCTTTCCCAAGCATACTATGATACAATCGAAGAATCAAAAACTGGATTAACTAGAATTATAAAATTACTAGATGCAAAGCCATTAAATATTAGTGTTATAAATAGTGAAGTAAGTAAATCTTGTGATGTTGTTTATAAGTTATATGATAATGCAAGAAATTTATTGAAAACAGCTCAAATGGCTGAAAATACAATTGTTTTTGGTAATCGTTATCGTTTAGTTAGACCTGAGGTTGATGTTATGATAACTAGAGCAGAATCTTTCTTTAATAATGGTGAATATACTAAATCTCTTTCAAGTGCAATTGAAGCGATTGAAACCATTTATCCTAGTATTAGAAAAGAGCTCTTAAAATATAAAACAGAACAATTAAAAGCAACTCCTATGCTATAGGAGTTTTCTATTTTGAAAGGAGTCAACAATGATATATTTAGATAATGCTGCAACTACAAAAGTAAATAGTGATGTTTTAAATACACTATATAAGTTATATGATGAATACTTTATGAATGCTGATAGTCCATATTTGCCAGCTAGTAATATTCATGATCTACAAGAACAGGCTCGTAGTAATTTAGCTAAATTACTAAAAGTTAATAATGATGAATTGATTTTTACTTCTTGTGGTTCTGAAGCAAATAATATGGCAATTAAAGGTATTGCATATAAATTTTTAGATAAAAAGAACAAGCATATTATTACCTCAATGATTGAACATTCATCAGTTTATGAAACAATGAAACAATTAGAAGAATTTGGTTATAGTATTACTTATTTAAAACCAAATAAATTTGGAAAAATCGAAAATAGTGATATTTTAAATGCAATTAGAGAAGATACTATTTTAATTAGTGTTATGAAAATTAATAGTGAGTTAGGTTCAATTAATGAATTAGAAAGTATTTATGATGAAATAAAAAGAATAAATAGCGATATTATCGTTCATTGTGATTGTGTTCAAGCATTTGGAAAATATGATTTAAACTTAAACCAATTTGATTTAACTAGCTTTTCTGCTCATAAAATAAATGGTGTTAAAGGTAGTGGGTTATTATATAAAAAAAGAAAAGTTAATTTAATTCCATTACTATCAGGAGGACAACAAGAATTTAATCTTCGTGCTGGTACAAGTTCATATCAACAAAATATTGTTTTAGCTAAGACACTAAGATTATATTTAGAAAAAAGAGAAGATATTAATTTAAAAGAAAGATATGAATATATTTATAATTTATTAGAAAATGATGCTCGAATAAATGTTAATTCAAGTAAAGAAAATAATTCGTTTTTTATTATTAATTTTTCGATACCTAATTATAAACCAGAAGTAATTTTAAATGCTTTAGAAAAAGATGAAATATATATATCAACTAAATCAGCATGCTCAAGTAATGTTAAGCGTTCACGTGTTATTGATTCATTAGATATTTTAGATGAATATAAAGATAGTGCTTTTAGAATAAGTTTTGATTTAGATACAACAATAGGCGAACTTGATAAGTTTTATCAAAAATTAAATGACTGTTTGAATATGATTATGAAAGGGTAGAGATAATGGAAGATTTAATATTAATAAGATATGGTGAATTAAGTACAAAAGGTAAAAATAGACGATATTTCATTGATAAATTAGAAGGAAATATTAAGAAAAAATTAAAAGCATATCCAAATATAAAAATTAAAAGTCAAAGAGATAGAATGTATATTTTCTTTGATGAATATAATGTAGAAGAAATTTTAAGTAATTTAAAGAATGTTTTTGGTATTCAATCATTTTCATTAGCAAAAAAAGTAGATAGTGATTATCAAGTTATTGAAGATACTGTAATGAAGATAATAGATTTCAAAAAATATGAAACCTTTAAAGTAATTACTAAAAGAGGAGATAAGTCATTTTCGATGATTTCTGATGAAGTTAATCGAGCAATTGCTACAAGAATTTTAAAAGAAACTGATTTGAAAGTTAAAATGAAAGAGTATGATTTAGCAATCAATATTGATATTCGTTATAAATATTCATATATTTTCTTTGATAAAATAGAAGGAGCACAAGGTTATCCTGTGGGTGTTAGTGGTAAAGGGCTATTAATGCTTTCAGGTGGTATTGATTCACCTGTAGCAGGATATATGGTTATGAAACGTGGTGTTAGTGTTGAAGCAATCCACTTTGCATCACCACCATATACATCAGCAAAAGCTTTAAATAAAGTTTTAAAACTTGCTAGTAAATATTTAGAATATACTGATCAAGTAGTTGTTCATAATGTTCCTTTTACTAAAATGCAATTAGAAATAAATAAACATGTTGATGAAAACTATTCTATGACAATTTTAAGAAGAATGATGTATCGAATTAGTGAAATGATTGCAAAAGATCGTAATTGTGAAGTTTTAGTTAATGGTGAATCTATTGCTCAAGTCGCAAGTCAAACTTTAACTAGTATGGCAGTTATTAATGAAGTAACTAGTATGCCAATTATTAGACCACTTGCTTGTTTTGATAAATTAGATATTATTGAAATTGCTAAAAAAATTGATACTTATGAAACTAGTATTTTACCTTATGAGGATTGTTGTACTATTTTCTTGCCACCTAATCCAGTTATTAATCCTAAAATTGATAAAGCAATAAATAATGAGGAACGCTTCGATTTTGAAAAATTATTACAAGAATGTTTTGAAGAAACAGAAAGAATTGTTATAAATGCTAAAACATATCATAAAGTTTTAAATATTGAAGAAGATGTATTTTAATAATGCAATACACAATGACATGAATTAATATAATGGAAATAGTCCTTTAAATAGGGCTTTTTTTAATATTGATTTCAAAAACATTGAATGAAAAGTAGTTAAAAAACGAATTAAATTTAAGTGTAAACAATTTAGAAATGTAATGCACATTAAAAAGTTTTGTTACAAAAAACACCTTTAAATAGGTGTTTTATAATTTTTTGTTGCATTATTTTTATATGTGTGATATAGTTATTGTGCAATACACAGTAAGGAGTGATACTTTGAATACACAATTTAAAAAAGGAATATTAGAGTTATGTGTCTTGTGTTTAATTGAGCGAGAAGATATGTCGGGCTATCAACTAGTTGAACAGCTAGGTGAATATGTTGAAGTAAGTGTAAATACAATTTATCCGATTTTAAGAAGGCTAACAAGCGAAGGTGTCTTAGCCACTTATGAGGTTTATGATTCAGGACGTAAAAGAAAATATTATGTTTTATCAAACCCGGGAAAAGAGTATTATAAAAAGTTATATGATGAGTGGTTAAGTTTTAATAATAGCGTTGAGGCTTTACTAAAGGAGGAAAGTAATAATGAATAGAGATCTTTTTTTAAGGGATTTAAGAAATGAGTTAAGACCATTAAGTCTTAGCGAGCAAGAACAGATCATCGATGAGTATCTATCAATATTTGAAATTAAAAGAGATGAAGGATTAAGTGATGAAGAGATAATTAGAGAATTAGGTAATCCAAGAAAAATTGCTAGTCAATTTTTAAAGGAATTTAATATGGAAAATGAATATCAATATTCTTCAAGTTCTTACTCGAATAATAATTATAATAGTAATCGAAGAATTGGTTTATTCATAGCTATGATATTGTTTGATGTTTTTATTGGAATATGGTTAGCGTTTAGTGCAATTATGACTTTATGTGCATTTCTATTTTCTGGATTTGTAATGATTGTAACAAGTATTGCTTTACCATTTGTTGTTGGTACTTTTTCACCACTAGCAGCTTTTGCTTCATTCTTTATAGTTGTTGGTCTAGGTTTGATATTTATAGCAATGAGTATGAGTTTATTTAGATTGTTATTTATCGGTTTATCAAAACACATAAATTGGCTAAAAAGCTTACTATAAGGGGGATTGAAAAATGAAAATACTTAAAAAAATTGCTGCTGTAGGTGGCGCATTATTAGTTATTGGTATTATCTTAGGTGTAATAGCAAGTATAACATTACAAAAACCATTCTTTGAAGTAATTACTTATAGTAGCTATACAAAAATAGATGAGGCTATTCTGAAAAGTGATATTAATGAGGTTGTAATAAATTTTGAGGTTGCTGAAGTTAATATTCAAGAAAGCAAAGACAATAAAATTTCGTATGAATATTATGGAACAAAGAAAAGTAATTTTGAAGCAAATGTTGAAGGAAAAACTGTGCATTTTAAAAATGAAACAAGAAAATTTTTAACAGGTTTTAACTTTGAAGGAAATAAATTAAACTTATATTTACCAAAAGATAAAATATATAAATTAGATGTTGATTCAGATGTATCAAGTATTAACATTTCTAAAGTAACTGCTTCAAGTATTAGTGCAAATGGAAATGTTGGTGAAATTAAAATAATTGATTGTATAGTTAAAGATTATTTAGATATTAGAAGTGATGTTGGTGCTGTTGAAGTTAGAAATGTTAAAGAACCAAAGAAAGTGGATGTTATCACTGATGTTGGAGCAATTAAAATAATCAATATGTATTCAAAAACTGTTTCATTAAAATCAGATGTTGGAACAATTGACTATAAAAATGATGATTTAAACTATATTGTTAGTGACTTAATTATTAAAACTGATGTTGGTAGTGAAAACATAAAAGTTGGAAGATAATTAGCATAATATATGTTTATTATTGTAATGAAATTTTGAGTGTGATATTCTTAATAAAATACAGGAGGTATAATTATGAAAAACTTAAATGATTATCGTCAAGAAATAGATGAAATAGATGATGAAATAATTGCTTTATTAACACAAAGATTTGAAAAATCTCTTGAGATTGGTTCATATAAAAAAGAAAAATCTTTAAAAATAATTGATAATAAAAGAGAAGAAGAAATTAAAGATAAAATTCTTAAATGCAAAAATTCAGAATTAATTAAAGAAAAAATTTTAGGTGTTTATTTTGAAATATTTAGTGCTTCAAAAGAATTACAAAAATAAGGGATGAAAACAATGATTTTAGAACTAAAAAAAATAACAAAAGAATTTTCAATTGATAAAAAAAGTTCTTTTAAAGCATTAAATGATATATCATTAGGCTTTAATAAAGGTGAGTTTGTCTCAATACTTGGCCCTAGTGGTTGTGGTAAATCAACATTATTAAATGTGATTGCTGGATTGGATATGCCAACAAGTGGAGAGTTAATAATTGATGGTAAATCAACAAAAAAATATAAAGAAAAAGATTGGGATTTTTATCGTAAAAATAATATTGGTTTTGTTTTTCAGCAGTTTAATTTAATTGAGCATTTATCTGCATTAGAAAATGTTGAAATTGTTATGAGTTTAACTGGAATTAATAAAAAAATTAGAAGAACAAGAGCGATTGAATTATTAAATAAAGTAGGAATTAATGAAAAACATGCTAACCATTTGCCAAGTGAATTAAGTGGTGGACAAAAACAAAGAGTTGCAATAGCAAGGGCTTTAGCTAATGATCCAGATATTATTCTAGCAGATGAGCCAACAGGTGCATTAGATACGAAAACTGGTATTATTATAATGAATTTATTGAAGGAAGTTGCTAAAGATAAATTAATAATTATGGTTACTCATAACCAAAAGTTAGCATACGAGTATTCATCAAGAGTTGTTCGTATTTTAGATGGTGAAATAACTTTAGATGAATGTATTAAAAGTGAAGCATCTACAGATGAAATTAGTACTTTAAGTAAAAAGAATAAATCTATGCCATTTAAAGAAGCTTTTAAATTATCATTGCGTAATATGAAAAAGAAAATGGGAAGAGTTGTTATTACAGCTCTTGCTGGTTCAATTGGAATTGCTGGAATATCACTTGTTTTAGGACTTAGCAATGGTGCTAATATTTTTATTGATGATCAAATAATTAAATTTGGTTCATCAAATGTTATGCAAGTAAGTAAAACTGAAAAAAATAAAGATGGTGAAATAAAAGAGGTAACTAATAAAAAGAAGTTTGATTTTATTAAAGAAAACAAAGAAGTTACTAATATTAGACCACAGTTACAAAAACTTGGTTCATGGCAAGTGAAAAAAGAAGTATTAGAAACTGAAGCTTATGCTTTAGCTCCAACAACAAATCAAGAATTTTTAAATGATTTTTTAGTGGGGAAATTGCCAAAAGAAAATAAAAATGAATTGTTGATTAATAAAGCTTTAGCTCGTGAATTAATGGGTATATATAATTATGATAAAGATACTACTAAATATGAAAAGATATTAAACAAGAAAATTACTCTTGATTTAAAAAGCTCAGGATATATTGGGACACAAACTTTTAAAGTTGTTGGTATTATTGATGAAATAGATGTTAATCAAGGTTTCTTATACTATAATTACAATGATTTAAAAGATTTCTATCAAAAAACAAAAATGTTTGATAAATCAATTTATGATTTAACAATGAAAAAAGTTACTACTTATGAAGTCTCAATAAAAAATCCACGTGAATTAAATAATGTTAAAGATTGGATATATGATCAATCTGGAACAAAAGCACAAGGATCAATGATGAGTGGAATGATGGGGGCAACTTCTGAGGGGATAAGTGTTGTTTCATTTGCGATAATATTTCAAAGTGCTTTAAATACACTTATTAATATTGCACAATTAGTCATGATTGCCTTTTTAGTAATATCGTTAATTGTTTCTTCTATTTTAATTGCGATTGTTTTATTTTCAAGTATTTTAGAAAGAAGAACAGAAATAGGGATTTTAAAAGCAGTTGGAGCACGAAAAAAAGATATTATGCGTGTCTTTCAATCTGAGGCAATTTTACTTGGTTTATTCTCTGGAGTGATTGGTGTTGCCATATCATTTGTCTTAATTCCAATTGCTGAAAATATTGTTAATAGGTTTAGTGAATATAATGTCTCTGGAATAATTAAAATACCATTATCTGGTGAATTATTTGGAATGAATATTCCATTCTTACCATTATTGATTTTAATTTTCATTAGTACCACTGTTGCCTTTGTTGCAGGGTACTTACCATCAAGAAAAGCAACGAAAATGCAAGTTATTGATGCATTGCGTGATGAATAGGAGGCTTATAGGATGTTAGAAATAAAAAATATTAAAAAAACATATCATATGAGCAATCATGATGTTGTTGCTTTAGATGATGTAACTTTAAATGTTAAACCTGGTAATCTGGTTGCGATTGTTGGGCCATCAGGTTGTGGAAAGACATCGTTAATGAATATTATTGGAGCATTAGATAGTGATTTTAGTGGTGATGTAGTTGTTAATGGTAAATCATTAAAAGAAGCTCACTCATCTGATGTTGATACTTATCGAAAAAATACTATTGGGTTTATCTTTCAGCATTTTACATTAATTAACTCATTAAATACTACTCAAAATGTTGAATTGGCATTTGAAATTTCCAATGTAAAAAATTCAGAGAAAAAACAAAGAACTCAAGAATTATTAAAAAGTGTTGGTTTAGAAGAACATGCTAAAAAGAAAGTTAATGTTTTATCTGGGGGGCAAAAACAAAGAGTAGCAATTGCACGTGCTTTAGCTAATAATCCAGACATCATTTTAGCAGATGAGCCAACTGGGGCATTAGACTATAAAACAGGAATTCAAGTAATGGAAATATTAAAGGAAATTGCTAAAGAAAAGATTGTTATTATGGTTACACACTCTGATGAGTTAGCTAAAGAATATGCAAATGTCATTGTTAGTATGGAAGATGGTCATATTATTGATGTTAAAGATAATATTGAGCCAACAAAAAGAGAAGAACTTATTCAACAAGAAAATACATCAAAATCAAATATGGGTTTATTTACTGCTGTTAAGTTAGCGTATCGTAATTTAAAATTAAAAAAGGGAAGAACAATTTGGACTTCCATTGGTATGTCAATAGGGATTATTGGAATTGCTTTAGCTTTAGCTTTAACAACTGGAACAAGAAAAACGGTTGAGGATCAAGTGCTTCAAATATTTCCTGCTAATACAGTTGTAGTTACTAAAGAAAAGAAAGATACTCGTTCTAATGATATTGAAATGTTGAAATACTCTGATTTTGAAAAAATAAAAGAGCTTGCAAAAAAAGCAGACTCTGCATTGTTTGTTCCCCAAACATTTATGCCAACAATTTTTTCAACTGATAAAAAAACTGCTGATATTGAAAGGTTTCAAAAGCAACTTGAAGAGGGAAAAGAAATGAAACCATATACTTTTTATATGATGGATACAATTGCTTCTTCATATAGTGGAAATATTGGTTATGGTAGGTTACCAAATAAAGATAAACCATATGAATTAATGATTTCATTAACAACAGCTGAAGAATTAATTAGTGATAATGAAACTGTTAAAAGTTTAATAAATAAAAATCTATATCTTGCTGGAATGAATACTGAAACTAATGAAACATTTACAATTACTTTTAAGATTGTTGGAATAACATCTGAAAAAACTTTATTTAGTACAGTTTATTATTCAGAAACTTTTTTAGATAATTTAACTAAAGATTATTTATATAGAGATATTAAAAAAGAAAAGGCAAGTTTGGTGGTATTAATTGTTAATGATGGAAGTGTTAAAGAATATGTTGAAGGTTTAAATGATAAACAAGATAAATATGTTTTTGAAACAGCTTCTGATAGTGTTATGAATACAGTTAATACAATTTTAGATGTTGTTAGAAATGGGCTTGTTGCATTTTCATCAGTATCAGTTGTTGTAGCGATTTTAATGATAGCAATCGTTGTTTACATATCAGTTCTTGAAAGAAAACAAGAAATTGGTATTATTCGAGCGATTGGTGGAAAAACAAAAGACATTAGAAATATGTTTTTGGCTGAGTCATTAACTATTGGTTTATTGTCAGGTTTAATTGGTACTAGTATTGCTTATGGAATATGTTTTGTTATAAATCAAATAATTTGGAATGTTTTACAATCAATTAGTGAAAATACTCCAATGATGAATGTCGCAAATTTAGAACCTAGTGTTGCATTAATGTTAATTGGTATTTGTGGTTTATTAAGTGTTATATCTGGTTTAATTCCTTCACTTAAAGCTGCTCGATTAGATCCAATTGATGCAATTAGAAAAAAATAAATTGAGGATAGATATTTCTATCTTCTTTTTTATTGCAAAACTTAAATATTTATGAGAATATTTTATAAAGTAAAAAAATGGAGGTAATTATAATGAAATTTACTCAAGTAAGAAATGCTACAATTATTTTAAATTATAATGGTAAAAAAATACTTTTTGATCCATGGTTGGCAAAAAAAGGTAGTTTAAGGTCAATAACATCACCTGATGAAAAAAAGAATGCGATTAAAAATCCAACAGCAAATTTACCAATTTCAATAAATGAAATAGTAAAAGATATAGATGCTTGTATAATTACCCATATTCATATTGATCATGTTGATGAAGATAGTATGAAAAATATTAATAAGGATACTAAGGTTTTTGTTCAAAATATTGAAGAATGTTTACAAATTAAAGAATTTGGCTTTAATAATATAGAAGTTTTGAGTGAAAATGGCTTATTGTTTGATAATATTACACTTTATAAAATAAATGGACAACATGGTGAAACACCAGAAACTGCAGAGGGAATGTCTTGTGGTGTAATACTAAAAAGTGATAATGAACCAACGACTTATGTTTGTGGTGATACAATTTGGTATGGTGAAGTTAAAAAGGCGATTAATGAGCATAATCCTAATGTGATTGTTCTAAATGCTTGTGATGCAAGGTTGATGGATACGGGAAGACTAATAATGAATTTAGATGATATAAAAAAAGTTAGAGAAACTTCTTTAGATAGCAAAATAATTATCTCTCATATGGAGGCGGTTAATCATGCTTTTATTAATAGATGTGATGTTAGAGAATTTGTTGAAAATAATTGTTTAGATAATATTTATATTCCAAATGATGGGGAAAGTTATGATTTTAAATGATTTTTATAATTATATGTATACAAAAAATTTAAAAAACTATTTTAAATAGAAAAACTGGTCTTTACTAATTAATAAGTTAAAGATCAGTTTTTTAATGTAATTATATTACTTGTTCAAGTAAAGCATCTTTATTACTCTAAAACAATTGCTTTACGACTTACTTTGTTTTTATTTAATAACTTTCTTATTATTTCAATAAATTGATATGCTTCAATTGATGGTTCATATTTCTCTAAATGAATCCAACCAAGTTCTTGTGATGTTGCATGCTTTGATTCAATAGGAATAGCAATCATGTTAGCATTTTTCATTTCGTCTGAAAGATATCCTGTTCCTATATTATAGGCATCACTATTTCCAATAATTCCAATTAAAGTAGCACGATCATTAATATACATAACTTTATTTAATTTCCTTTGAATAACTAACTCTTCTGATAATAAATCATTTCCATCTTGTTCATAAAGCAAAGCTGGAAAGTCAGATAAGTCTTCTACTTTTATCTTATCCTTTTTTGTTAGTGGGTGATCTTTTCTAACAAAAACATGTGGTTTTGGATAAGATAAATGATTAAATACAATCCCCTTTTTTTCAAAAATATCTTCTAAAATAGTTCGATTATTTTCTGTTACAGCAATTATTGCAATGTTGCTTCTTTTTTGGAAAACATCTTCTATTGCTTCTAGTGATTTAGTTTCTTTCATAACAAAATTATAAGTATCATAATTGTGCGAGTTAAAAAAGATGATGAAAGCTTCGCTAAGAAAACCATAATGCTGTGATGAAACTCTAAATTTAATTTTATCTTTTTTTGAATATTCCAAACATGCTTCATTAAGTTGATCATATTCATAAATAACTTTTTTTGCATAGTGAATAAACTCAACACCTCTATTAGTTAGTTTAATTCCTCTATTTGTCCTTAGAAAAATTTTATAGCCAATCTCTTCTTCTAGGTCTCTAATAGCGACACTTATTGTTGGTTGAGAGGCATATAACGCTGTTGCTGCAGCATTAAAAGAGCCTTGTTTATCAATTTCTATAACATATAATAATTGTTGTAAAGTCATATCTATCACTTTCCTTTATTATATAGTTTTTATCTATACCTACAATTAATATAAACTATTATCAAGATAATGTAAATAGTGATACTATATAAATATAAAAAAATATTTTTTAGGAGGTATAAAGATAATGGCAGATTACAAAAACAAAGGTTTTGCAACAAGAACAATTCATAATGCAAGACATGAAGGAGAATATGGTGCATTAACATTTCCAATTTATGCAACATCGACAATTGTCTTTGATGATGCACAACAAGGTGGAAGACGTTTTGCTTTGGAAGAAGATGGATTAATTTATTCTCGATTAGGAAATCCATCAACATTGTACTTAGAAGAGAAAATTGCTAACCTTGAAGGATGCGAAGCAGCTTTATGTTTAAGTTCAGGAATGGGTGCAATTGGAACTGTCTTTATGACAGCTTTAAAAACTGGAGATCATGTGGTATCAGATAAAGTAATTTATGGATGTACTCATGCTTTATTTGAACATCAATTACATAAATTTGGAATTGAAGTTACATTTGTTGATTTTACTAATATTGATGAAGTAAAAGCAGCAATCAAAGATAATACAAAAATTCTTTATGTTGAAACACCAGCTAATCCAACATTAAAAATTGTTGATTTAAAAGTAGTTGCTGATTTAGCAAAAGAATATAATTTAATGAGTGTTGTTGATAATACTGTAGCAACACCTTACTTAACAAGACCAAAAGAGTTTGGTATTGATGTAATTGTTCATTCAGCAACTAAATATATAAATGGACATGGAGATGTTATTGCTGGAATTATTTGTGGGGATGCTGATTTCTTGACTAAGTGTCGTTTAGAAGGACAAAAAGATATCACAGGTTCTGTTATGTCACCATTTGATGCATTTTTAATAAATCGTGGATTAAAAACATTACATGTAAGAATGGAAAAACATTGTGAAAATGCAATGAAAGTGGCTGAGTTTTTAGAAGGACATCCAGCTGTTAAAAAAGTTTATTATCCTGGATTAGCATCTCATGAAGGACATGAAATTGCTAAAAGACAGATGAATGGAAAATATTCAGGATTAATTGCTTTTGAATTAAATGGTGGATATGATGCAGCACTAACTCTTGCTAATACAGTTGAAATATTTAAGTTAGCTGTTTCATTAGGTGATTGTGAATCTCTTATTCAACATCCTGCAAGTATGACTCATTCGCCATACTCTCCAGAAGATAGAAAAGCAGCAGGAATTGATGATGGATTATTAAGAGCATCAATTGGATTAGAGTGTGCTGATGATATTATTGCAGATTTAAAAGATAAGTTAGATAAATTAGTTTAAAAAATAAAACTTCTAAATAATTTTTAATTTAGAAGTTTTTTTAATGTCTAAAAATCTTGATTAACAGTAAACTTATTATATAATTTTATTGAACGAATATCATCATCATTTATTAGTAGCTTGTTAATTAAGTCATCATTAATTTCAAGTGGTTTTTTAGAAAACAACATTTTTAATGATATTGGCATAACTGGTCTAGTGGATATAGAAGAAAATAAACCATATTTAATTTGTGAATCATTAAAAGGAGATAAAATACTAATCATACTATGTTCAATTGGAGTTGAAACATTATTTAAAATTATATTTGTAATTATATTGTAATGTTCAATATAACCAGAATATGCATACTCGCAAATTTCATATTCATCAATATTATGACAATTCATATAAAGATATGCTTTAGCTTTATTATCGCTATTAGTTGTTGAAGAAATTTTTAAAACTGAAGTAGTTACTTTATTATTTCTACCATCAAAAAAGTACGAGTAAAAAGTATCACTGCCCTCAAAGAACCCATTGATTTTTTTGTTGTCATAGTTTTCAAGTTTAAGGTTTGGCTCAAGTAATTGTTCAACATTGATTTGCAAAGCATTTGCTATTTCATGCAATGTTACGATATCAATAATTATTTCACCATTTTCATATTTTGAAATTGTTGCTTTACTTTTATAAATTTCTTCTCCAAGTTGAGCGATGCTCATATTTTTTTGTTTTCTAAAATTTCTAATTTTTTTACCAATATTTTTTGTAATAGACATATATATCACTCCAATATTTTTTATTAACTAGTTAATAGTTTTTTTAATAAATTAATTATATCATGGCAAAAAACAAAAATGTATCGTTAGAGGAAACTTTTTTAATAATTTGTTGATAAACAATATTGTTTGAGTTGAGTTTTTTTGAAAAATAATTTGATATAATGTAGGTAAATAAAAATTTAATAGAAATGAGGTAACTAGAATGAAGTATAATTTTGATGAAGTAGTCGATAGAAGTAATACGAATAGTATGAAAGTTCAAGGCTCAAGAGAGTATTTATTTCCAAACAATTTGGACATAAATTATCTTGTTAGCGATGAAGAAATGGTTAAAATGTGGGTTGCTGATATGGAGTTTGCAACACCTCAAGTTATTATTGATAAAGTTAAAGAAAGACTAGATCGTAGAATATTTGGATATACGAAAATTTTTGATGAAGGTTATTATGAAGCATTTAAGGATTGGACAAATCGTCGTTATGGGTGGCATTGTAATAAAGAAGACTTAGTAACTTCTCCAGGTATCATTCCTGCTTTATATGAGTTAGCAGCTTTAATATTAGCTGAAGGAGAAAAAATCATTACATTTACTCCTGCTTATGGATTCTTTTTACATACTGCAACTCATGTTAATCGTGAATTAGTTTGTTCATCACTAGTTAAAGATAATAATGGTAAAATGGTAATTGATTTTGCTGATTTTAGAAAAAAAGCAGAAGATCCAAAAGTGAAAATGTTGTTATTATCAAATCCACATAATCCTAATGGTATTATTTGGACAAAAGAACAATTAATTGAGATTGAGAAAATTTGTCGTGAAAATAATGTTTGGATAATATCTGATGAAATCCATTGTGATTTATTAAGAACTGGTAAACAACATATTCCAATGGCTAAATTAGCTAGTGATAATGATATGATTGTTACTTGTATGTCACCTAGTAAATCATTTAATATGGCTGGATTAATGCTTTCTAATATTGTTATTCCAAATAAAGAGTTAATGAAAAAATGGAAAGAAACTCACTATGATATGGAAAATCCATTAAGTGTGGTTGCTATTCAAGCAGCTTATGCTGAAGGTGAAGATTGGCTTAAAGAAATGTTGTTATACTTAGATAAAAACTTTGAGTTTTTAGCAAGCTTCTTAAAAGAAAAACTTCCTGAAGCAAAATTTGAAATTCCAGATGCAACTTATTTAGCTTGGATTGATTTATCTGCATATTTCAAAGATGATAGTATTGATTTAGCTGAGTTCTTTGCAGAAAAAGCTGGTGTATTATTAGAAGCTGGAAATCAATTTGTAAAAGATGGTGAGGGATATGTTAGATTAAATCTTGCTTGTCCTAAAGCGATGCTTGAAGATGCATTAAATAAAGTGTGTAAAGCAATAGAAATGATGTAAATTGCTTATTTTAAAAGCATGGTCTCAAATATGAAATCATGCTTTTATATTTTTAATATTGGTTTCAGAAAAAGTTGGTAGGTATTATAATATGAATGGTAAGACAAACTAAATAGCTAGTTGTTTATTCAAAAATAAAAGATTTATCA
>JARXZD010000015.1 GCA_029893765.1 Bacilli bacterium PM5-9 | reverse complement strand
GTTTACATATTCAAAATATTAATGATAACACTTTTTACAATTACACATAAAAAAGAAGGTAACTTATGTTACCCCCTAATTATTGACAAAGCTCCTAAAAAAAGGCTAAAATTAACACTTTAACCTTTAAAAAACCCTATTTATCTATCCAAATGTAACCTTGACCATAGATTGATTTAATATTATCAATATCAAGTTTTTTTCTAATATTTTTAATATGAGCATCTACATTTCTACAAGTAGCAACTTTATCGCTTAAATAAATTTTGCTATTTATTTCATCACGACTTACTATCTCATTAATATTTTCAATTAAAATTTCCAAAATAGCCTGTTCTCTTTTAGTTAATTCTAAAAGCATAGCCTTTGTAAAGAAATTGTCTAGACCACTTTTATCTTTTTTATCGATCATTTTTCCTATGTTTTCATCATCACATATTATGAAATCAACATCATTATTTCGACAATAACTATCTACATCCTCATAATTATCAAAAAAACTTGAATTCAAATCCATTTCTTTTAAATGTGATATAACCTTTTGTTTAGAACTTTCATCTTTAAAAAGTAAAAGCAATTTTTCCATTTCATTCCCTCTTTCTATAAATAAAAACTAGGTATTATTATAATAACTAGCCTTAACACTCGATTTTATCTAATAAATAATGATACTTCACTTCTTTAATAAATTTAATGTATCTATAAAAAAGTTTAAATCCTTTCATTTATCAAACGATTTTAAGGTATTTACATTTTATCACAAACAACTGCACTTGTATACTTTTTTTGCATAAAAATTTGCTTTTTTCCACATATAGACTATTTGTAAACCAATTTCTTATCACCCATACACCAAACAATCATATATAAAACACAATTCATATTTATCGGTAATTAGTTCATTACTAATAAAAAACTTGCCAAAAGTGACAAGTTTTTTTATTTTTATTCTTCTCTTAATTTAAACTTAGCTAATCCAAGTAAACTTACTATTCCCATTATTGAAACCACGATTGTTAATTCATTTGTTCCTGTTATTGGGGTTTCTGTCTCTAACACTTTTGCATATACTTTTATACTTGTTCCTTTTTTAGTTGCTAGTGTTACTGGATATACTCCTTTTTTAGCTTGTATTTTACTATAGTTTACTTTTGTGATTGCTACTTTACTCTTATCTGATAAGTTCCATGCTTTTCCTTTGGCTAAACTTATTACTTTTGCTTTGTCTAAACCTTTAACATCACTATCTTTGATTTTAAAATCATATGCTTCTATTGCTTCGCCATTTTTCTCATTTATAACTGTATTTGCATCGGCAATTGTTGCATCCACTGTTACTTTTGTCCCATTTGCACTTGTAAATGTTACTGGGAATGTTTTTGTAGCTTTAGCACTTACACTTGATTTTGTTTTAAGTTTACTCATATCAATTGCTGAATCATCAACATCTGTTATTGCTACATCATCATTCAATGTTGCTTCTTCAATTGACCATGATTCTGCATTTGCATATCCTATCATTTTAGCTTTTGTTCTATTTTTTGCTTGTTCATAGCTCATATAGAAATCTACTGCATCTATTGCATCTTTTGTTCCAACCACTGGATCATTTTCTAATCCTACACTTACTAATATTTTCTTAGTTGCTTCTTTTGCTTGTGTATCATTAGTTGTCACTTTAGCATTTACTATTGATGTTCCTCTTGATTTTGCACTTGCTTCTCCAGTCGCATCAACACTTACTATACTACTATTAGATGATACATAACTTAAGATACCATCTACTGGTGTATATGTTGTTTCAATTGTTACTTTTTTATCAATTTGTGTTTTGTAATCTACTCCATCAATTGTTGGTAATGCCAATACTGTTACATCTAATGTTCTTGTTACTGTATTTCTTGCATAACCATCTTCAAAGACAACACTCAATACACTAGTTCCTGCATCTACACCTGTAACTGTATATGCTTTTGTACCACTATCATATACATAACTTGCTTTAGCATTTGAAATAGAATCACTTTTCTTAGTACCATTAGTAACACTTGTACCAATCACAACATTATCTCCAACATATACTCTTGTATTAGTTGTAGCTAAAGAAGCGTTCATATCTGCACCAAGCCCTGCATTAACATTTGTATAATCAGATCCTGATAATGTCATATTAGCTGATTTTCCACTTGTTACATTTACCACTGAATCATCTGTATTACCTACTTTATTAGCATCTGCAAAGATATATCCTGATGGTTTTATAACTTTAATCGCATAATTTGTTACACTTTCACTTCCATTTGGCATATTCATTGTATATGTTCCATCTGCTTGTGTTGTTGTACTTGTTATTACACTATCATCATCTGCATTGATTAATTGGATTGTTACTCCACTTATTGCTCCATCTCCTGCATTATTTGTACTACTATAATCTTTATCTTCAAATACTAATCCACTTACACTTAATGCAACTATTCTTATTGTTACATCTTTTGTCTGTGTATTTCCTGCTGCATCACTCACACTAAATGTTACTGTATAACTTCCTGTTTTATTAACATTCACTGCACTTGAATTAACACTCACCTTACTTGCAGTTACACTACTATCCATTGCATCACTTGCACTTAGACCAAATAATGTTTTATAGTCTATTGTTCCACTTGTTCCTATCTTAACATCTTTTGTTGTATCTGTTGTTGTGATTACTGGTGCTGTTTTATCTACTGTAAATGTTTCAGTTTGTACGACACTTGTATTTCCATGTTTATCACTCGCTGTATAGCTAATTGTATATACTCCATCTGCAGTTGGGATACTTGCAGTTGCTACACTTGATACATCTACTCCACTATCAACTACTGTATTGCTTCCATCTTTTATTTCATAGCTGATTTTTGGATTACTATCTAATGCATCACTTGCACTAAACTTAATCTCTGTTGGATTATACTTGTTTGTTGGTTTAATTGCTACACTAACACTTGGTGCTACTGTATCTATTGTAAATGATGTATTTTTTGATGTAGTTTCATTTCCATGTTTATCAATTGCTTTATAACTAATTGTATATACTCCATCTGTTGTTGGTATACTTGCAGTTGCTCCACTTGATACATTACTTTGACCACTTACTTCATTATTATCACTATCTTTTATTGTATAAGTGATTTTTGGATCACTATCCAATACATCATCTGCTTCAAACTTAATCTCTGTTGGATTTACTTTTGATGTTGGTGTAATTACAACACTTACATCTGGTGCTGTTTTATCTATTGTAAATGTATCACTTACTTTTGTACTTGTATTTGATGATGCATCTACTGCCACCACTTCTATTGTATACACTCCATCTGCAGTTGGTAATGTTGCACTACTTCCACTTGTTACATTACTTCCATCTTTTACTACAGTATTACTACTATCCTTAATCTCATAACTTAATTTTGGATTTTTATCAATCGCATCAGTCGCACTTACTACTACTGATGTTGGATTTAATTTTGATACTGGTGTAATTGTTATTACTGGTAATGGCGCTACTTTATCTATTGTAAATGTATCACTTATTTCACTACTCTCAGCACTTGCATTATTCTTAGCTTTTGCAGTGATTGTATACACTCCATCTGTTGTTGGTATACTTGCTGTTGTACCACTTGCCACATCACTTTGACTATCTACTATAGTATTGCTACTATTTTTTATTGTATAGCTTACTGTTGGATTTGGATCTGTTCCATCTGTTGCATTAACTTTAATCTCTGTTGGATTATGTTTGTTTGTTGGTGTTATCACTATTGCAACTTCTGGTGTTGATGAGTTGATAATAAATGTAAAGCTTACTTCATCTGATACATTTGATGCCGCATCACTACTTGTTGCTTTTACCACATATGTTCCATCAGCACTTGGAATTGTTACATCTGCTCCACTTCCACTACTTATCACATTATTACTACTATCTACTACACTCCATGAATGTGTTAATGTTCCACTCGCATTATCAGTCCCACTTACTGTAATTGCTGTTGGATTTACACTTGCTCCACTTGGTGATGGTGTAATTGTTGTTACTGGTTTTGTTGTATCTACTACACTTACCGTGATTGTTTTATCTAATGCTAGATTTCCATCACTATCTGCTGTATCTGATTCATACACTATTGTATATTCTCCAACACTATTTACATTAAATCCATCATTTGATTTAACTTTTGTTGTTAATCCACTTGCTCCATCTTCTGCATCAGTGATACTTGCTAGTGATGCTAAGTTAAATGTTGTATCTCCTGCTTCTACAGTTACATCACTTGCACTTATTACTGGTCTTGAGTTTGCTTTTACTGTTACGTTTACTTTTAACTCTCTTGACTCACCATAGACATCTTTAATGCTAAGAGTTACTACACTACTTCCACTTGCTACTCCTGTAATTGTTGCACTTGTTTCTAAGTAGCCTCCTTTATCAACTAAGTTTCCAGTCCATTCAGCAGTTGCTTTTGTACTTTCACTACTTTCTGCTTTCATTCCATCATTATCATATGTTTTATCCGCAATTGTTGCAAAGAAATCTGGTTCTAACTTCATTTTGATTGTTGATGATGTTCCTGCTCCACTTCCATCTAATTGTCCTAAAACAGTTATTGATTTATCTACGTCTGTATCATCATCAAAAGTCATTATTAATTCTACCGGTGGTTTATATGATATTATCCCAGCATAAATATATTTTGATGCTTCTTTTGTTGGATCTATTCCCAATGCCATTCCTGCATCTGTTCCACTTACTTCTACATCTGAATCTACTTTGAAATCATTACCTACTTTAATTGGAGTAAACTCTGTTTCACCTGCAGTTGATAATGTTTTAAAATCTATTTTATAATTACCATTTGGTAGGTTAGAAAACTTATACATACCATCACTACCAGTTGTTACTTCTGCTTGTGTACTTTCACCTGGATAAATATATGGTTCATAACTTGTTCCATTATGTTTATATAATTTTACTACTTGATTATCCATAATCTCATCTACACCATCTGGTTTAGCAGTATAGATTCCATCTTTATTCATATCTTTGAATGCTAATCCTGAAATCTCTCCTATTACTAAATTAGCTCCTACTCTTGTTCCTTCTGCCCATCCAGATGTACCTGCTTCAACACGATAGTATGGTCTAAAGTCATTGATTTTACCTAATTTATCTGGATCATCAATTACTGATTGTGAATCTTCATCAACAACATACACAAATTCAATTACTGCTTTTTCTTGCATCTCAATACCTGCAGTATTTGTAACTCTAATCATATTAGTAGTTGCACTTGAACTTGCACCATATGTTGCATCAGTTGCATAGTTTGTTGCAGTTGCATCACTTGAATATTCTAATTTATAATTACTAGCTTTAGCAGCAGTAACATCAGTTTCTACACCTGTATCTGGATTAACGTCATATACCTTAACGACTGGCAATGCACTTCCAAGTTTCATATTCCAATAACCTGGTTTTTCTTGGAAATTACTACCGAAATCTAAATCTTTTTTTGGCACAGGAATATAAGCTGTTGTTTTTGCTTTGGTACCAGCTGTATCTGTTCTATTATTATAAATATCTACAGTATAAATCGCTTCTGTACCTGGAGTAAAGTTTACTGCACTTGATGGTTTTGATGTATCATAATCCATTTCTCTATTTGCAGTTGCACTTTCCTTAATGAAAGTATCTATTAACAAATCATTTTTTGGGACAATGATAAAATTTGTACCTGAATTGTTTCTTGTGATTTTTTCTGTTCTATTACCATCCCTGTCAATATCATCAACATCAACTACTTGATTTCCAGCAGCACCAGTTTCAACAACATTTTTCTTATCATCTAAAAATGCATACTCATTCCACTTATAATTACCACTTGCTAGCAATGATGCATGAAGTTCAAATGATATATCCATTGTTTGTTCAAATTTACTATCAAAAAAACCACCTAAGAAATGTTTTACAACAATTTCAACATAAGTATCACCATTTTCCAATGTATATGGATCAGAAACAGTATAATCAAATTCTTCTTTTGTTTTTGTTGAAGTAATTTTAATTGAATCTTCATCAATAGTTATCCCTTTTGGAAGTTTAATATATGCAGCAGGATTAGGAACAACAGATAAAGTATCCCCGCTATAATTTGAACCCATTGAAAGAATTGCAGTTGCTGCAGCCTTTCCCCCCGCATTTATTGTAGTTTCACTCAGTGAAATTAATGAATTTGTTCTAGGAGAATCATTTCTTCTTGTCAATTTTGAATTAACAATTGTTTGCGTTTCAACAATGGCATCACCATTAGCATCTTTTTTATACAATTTAAATATTGCATTATCCACATTTATTCCATCTTTTAATCGTGCTAATACCCTTCCATATTGAGATACATTAATAACCGAACCACTATCATAACTTATTGGTACATCATTTAATTCAATAATTGCATTAGTCAAATATTCATCATTTTCAAGCCCCATTTTTTTAATATTAAATGTAGGCAAATTATTTGAAGGATAATTTGTTTTTGTCAACTTGTCAACATCTAAGTCTATCCAATTCGCATTATTTAAATTTGTTTTATACTTAAATGATTTTGCTAAATTTGGTAATACTAATTCTTCAACTTCCATATTTAAACCAGCTTCAAATTCTAATACTTGATCCTTTTTAATAGTTAATGCATCATTTAAAATACGATATTTCATTGGCGTAAAATAATCATCACTTATTTTTTTATATATTCTGTCATTGCTCTGTAACATTAATTTCTCAGTAGTGTCTGAACTACTTATAATATTAAATTTCACTGAAGTTCCTGTTTTATTTGATGGAAGAGTAATAATTGTATCATCATATGTTGTTATAGTAACTTCTTGGCTATTATCAATACCATTTGTTTTATTTTCATATAATCCAACTGCTGCATTTTCATATGAAAATGATGGATAATAAATATGCGTATTTGAAGATAATGTCATATTTTTATAAAGAAGATCTAAATATGCTTCACTCTCATTATTCACAAGTTTTATAGGATCTCCAGGAAATCTGTCTAATTTCATGCCTTCAAATTTGATACCATCACCTTTTGGATAAAAATATTTAATTTTCATTTCTTTTGAGTGCAATATTGTGCGCGTAGATATTCCTACCCTATTTACATAAAAATAAAACCCTGTAGCTTCATTTGTTGATCCTTCTAATAATTTATATTCCTTTCCACTACTACTTGTTGTTGAATATGTGATGTCAGTAAGCGCTTTAACACCCATTTTTGCAGTTCCTAAATCAGCTACTCCATCTTTTGATGCAGTTACTTGAATTCCTTCTTCTGCACTAAATGTTTTCGGTCCATAATAAATATACTCATCTACTGTTAGTGAGAACTTAACTTCTACTTTTTCACCACCGGATTTAATTCTATATTCTATTTCATCATAATATGAATAAGTGTTTGAAAAATTCATTGTAATAGCACTTGTACTACTTTCTAAAAAAGTATCAAATGTACCATCAGATTGCACTTCAATATTTTTCAATCCGGTAGCTGTTGATGGATTTTTAGCCGGATATTTTACATATCTTAATCCCATTGGCAACTTTATTTTAATAATCTTGTTTGTTGATGAAGCATCACCAAAGTCTACAGTTGCTGTTGCATTATAAATTTCACCTGGTTTCCAATCCAAACCATCATATTGTGGAATATCTAATTTAACATTTCCATCTGTAACTGTTTCTGCATTTATTTGATTAAAACCAAATACAACAAACATTACCATCATTAATTTTAAAAATAATTTTTTCATATTTTGTCCTCCTAAAATTATATAGATAAATCTATGTTTACAATATACTTTATGAATAATTTACATAATTATATACAATATAATAATACGATATGAATTGTAATCGTTCAACGCACGTTTTTTGATGATGTGTGATGTGTTTTTAATGAATGTAAAGTAAAAGTAAAGTGTTTTATCACTTTACTTTCTCCTAATGTTTACACTATAATTTTTTATCTTATTAATTACTCTTGCAATCAACACTAATGGTATTAAAACAATCAACAAAAGAATAGCTGATAGTAAATAAGAGTTATTTATTCTATAAAAGTTATTTGCGTTTTTTTCATTATATTCAAAGGTATTAATGTTTTTAAATAAAGTATCTTCATCCTTCTTTTTATCTTTAGAATTATTGTTTTGCTCTAAGTCATTTGGTTTTCTTTTGTGAATTATTTCAGTAGAGCCCTTATCTTTAGTTGCAACAATTTTTATAAACAAATTAGTATTATAACTACTATCACTTAGTTTAAAAGCAATTTTACCAGTAATATTAGTATCCTTTAAAATATCACAATTTGATAAGTTAATATAATCATCAACATCAACAAAGCTACCCTTATCATCAATAGCAGCATATATATAATAATTAACAATCCCATACAAAGGAATTGATTGATTAGAAACAATGTTTCTTTGAATTAATTCTTCAGGAGTATATGTTAAACATTTATTATCAATTACAATTTCACTAATATTACTCTTTAATTTATTTTGAGTATTAACTTTGAATTCATTTGTTTTTGTAGTAATCTTATTTACAGATAAAAAATTATTATTTATTGATAATTTATTAATTGGATTATTCTTTAGGTTAGGCAAAGTAAATAATTGATTACTTTCTAAATTTAAAGTATTAAGCCTTGTTAGATTATTGATACTTGGTAATTCTAAAAGATAAGTTGCTGATAGATTTAAGTTTTTTAGTTTTTTTAATTTATTAATTTCTACAGGTAAATAATAAAAAGTATTTCCACCTAAATTTAAATCTTCTAAATTACTTAATTTACTAATCCTACCATTAACATTAGTAATCATATTATTGTTTAACTTTAATTGTTTTATTTTTTTATTAGAAACCATTGAACTAGAAATAGTTTTAATTTTATTATAACTTAGATCGACATATTCTAAATTAGGATATTTACTTAAATTACTAACACTATCAATTCGATAATTTTGGCAATTAAGAGCATTTAGCTTATTAGAAGTTGTTTTTTGTTGTTTAAGGTTATCATTAACACATTTTTCAAAATTTGATAAAGCATTAATATCTTTAACATTTAAAAACATACTAAAAACTAAAGAAATTAATAATAGATGATTTTTATATTTCACTTAAATCACCACCTCAATTACAATTCCATCACCTTGGTTTTTCATTGATATTTGCCCATTTATTTCCTCGGCGATAATTTTCATTGTATATAAACCAATACCTGAATTACCATTATTATCATCAGCACTATAAAAGACATTAAATACCTTTTGAAGTTGTTCTTGACTTAATTGTTTAGCATCATTATAAAATGACATAATAATTTTATCATTCTCTTTATAACAACTAACAACAACCTCAGCATTCATTAAAGCATGATTATAAATATTTAAATATGCATTATTAATAAGTTGTTTCATTCTAATTAAATTCGCCTCAATAATAACTTCTTCATCCATAGCAAACTCAACTTTGAAATTTTTACTATCAAATAAATCATTAATAACTTGGTAACAATCTAAAATCAGACTAACCAAATCAATTTTTTCAATATGATCAACACTATTATTATGCGAATCAAAAACAATAGTATTCATATCATTAATATCTTCTACTACATCTTGAATTTGATTTTGAATTTTTTCATAAATAATTGATTCACTTTCATTTGAAGTTAAACTTAATTTTTCAATGTTCAAATTAATTAAAGCCAATGGAGCTTTTAAATCATGAGCAAGTGAACCTAAAAGTTTGTTTTTATAATTAGTTTCTTCATTTTGAATCATCAAACTTTTTTCTAGCTGGCTATATTGATAACCAGTATTTTTAATGTTTTGATCTAATTCTTGTGAGAAATCAATTAATTGTTTTGTTAAATCACCATATTCACTATTATTTTTAGATTTATTTAAAAAGTTTAATTGAAAAGCACTAACTTTTTGAATAGTGTCTTTTAAACTATGCAATGGTTTTATATATTTATGGAATAAAACCATTAAAGCAATTGCAATCAAAGACAACAAAATTGATATTATAATTAGTAAAGCAATAATCCAAATATCAAAAGTATCTTGTGGAGAAATATAATAACTAATCAAAATAACTTCATACTCTACATTTGAACTATCAACATCAAAAACAGTTCGGCTTGATATTAACTTTTCATTAGCATTATCATTTAATAATTCAATATTATCTTCATTTAAATTTTCAATACTACTATATAATATTTCATTTGTCTTTTTATTTATAACAACAAAATCAATTGTATTTTCTTTATTTAACGTTTCAAGATTATTAAAATTGTTATTTTCTAAATAGCTTGTGATTGTTTGTTCTATTTTTTTATTATTAGAAACTTGTAGTTTACTATATAAATTTGGTATTTCATTAATTATCACACCACTAATTAGAACAGCACAAAAATAAAGAATAATACTTAAAGCAAAAAACAATCGCCATTTTTTATTACTTTTCATACCAGCGATAACCCATTCCTCTTACTGTTACAATAGCTTTTATATTTAATTTATTCCTTAAATTTTTAACATGAACATCAACTGTTCTTGACTCAATAAAAACTTCATTTTCACCTAAACGCCAAACTTTTTCTAAAATAGTTTCTCTACTAAGCAAAACATTTTTATTTTGTAAAAATAAACATAATAAATCAAATTCTAAATTACTTAAATGAATAACTTCATTGTTTTTAGTAACTAGTCGTTCTCTAATATTAATAATAACTCTTTCAGAATCACTTCTTAATACATCAGCACCTTTATTTATTTGAGTAGCTGAACTTAAAACCCTCTTAATTCTTTGAATCATTATTTTAAAACTAGTCGTTTTTCTTAAATATTCATCAATATCTAAATATAAAGCTTTCGATTCATCAACATCATCCACTGAATTAGTTAAAATAATTATTTTAGAATTAACATTCTTTTCTCTTAACAATTCTAACACTTGAAATCCTGTAAACTTTTTTAAATACAAATCAATAATAATTAAATCATAATTATTACTTTGAGCCATCTCTATACCATCCTTTGCATTATCAATACAATCAACAACAAAATCATTAGTTATTAATAGCTCAGAAAAAACACTTATAAACTCATTATCATCATCAATCATTAAAATTTTATTCACAATCGTCCAACTCCCATTTTTACTGTATAGTGCCATTATATCAAAAATAGTTCATTAAAACATTTTTTGAATGTAAAATTAATGGAACAATTCCTTCATAATCACTTTACATTATTCTTTACACCACTTATATTACTCCACCTTATTCAAACTAAGCAAATAATCCACTTATTTTACTCACTTAATTCATAAATTATACATTTTTATTATACAATTATTTTAATATAAAGTAAAATATCTTTTTTGTGACACTTTTTATCAATTAAAAAACTTTGTTTTCAAACAAAGTCTTAAATTGATATTAAATATATTCATTTCTTAATAGCGAGTAAATTATTTGATCTATGTAACCACGATCACATAAATCACTTTCTCTTAATACACCATCACGATGCATTCCTAATTTTTCATATAAAGCAATTCCTACATTATTATCTGGATAAACATCTAACCATATTTTGTTTAGTTTTAGGTTTTTAAAGACATATGCAAATAAACCTTGCATTGTTTCTTTACCATATCCTTTTTGTTTTATAGTGATTGCAATTCTTCTTAACTCATACGAATTAGATTTTTCATTAATTCTTGCTAAAAGATACCCTACAATTTCATCAGAACTTTTTTCTTTAATTACCATTAACATTTGTAAGGGATCATTTATTTCAGCACAATGTTCTTCAAAAGTACCAATCCATAAAAAATCTCTATTATCTGGATGACTTTCAATTTCAATAATCTTTTCAATATCAGCCTGTACTGCCTTTTCCACCTTTAATCTCTTTGTTTCAAAAACCATTATATCTCTCCCATTTTTATAAATAAACACCTAAAAATATTATAGTATGAATATCACAAAATAACAACATTTTATTTAGTGGTATGATATAATTAAAAAAAGGAGTTGTTAAAAAATGGAAAACAATTATAAAATAATAACTGGATTAAAGAATATTGATAATAATAAAATAAAAGAAATGTTAAATGAGTATTCACAATTAGATTCTGTTGCAACATGCGGGGAAAAGTTTTGTGAAAACTTAGATGATTTAGCAAGTTCTTATGGTGATGATGTTGGTAATTTTTATGTAATCAAAAACAAAGACACTGATGAGTATATTGGTTGTGTTGGTTATACAATAACAAGACCTAATCAAATTAAAATAAAAAGATTATATATTAGAGAACAATATCGTGGCAATGGTTATGCTAGATTATTAATAAATAAATTACTTAATGAAGCTAAAGAAAAACAATTTGAAAATATCTTTTTAATTACAAATCATAAAATGGAACCAGCAATTAACTTATATAAAACATTAGACTTTGAAGTAGTCCTTGATAATTGTGTAGTAAGAATGGAATTAAACATTTAAATAGCATTAAAGCAACTTATTTTTATTTTATTAAAATGAGTTGCTTTTTTGCAACAAAGTTGTTATACTACTATTATCATATTAAAAGGGGTTGAATGTTATGATTAATAATGACTTTGTCAATAAAATTCTTCACTATGAAGGACTAAGTGCCAGTGAACTTGCTATTATAATGGATGTTAATAAATCTACTGTTCATCGTTGGATTAATGGTGATATAGAAAATATCAAAATGGATAAGCTTCTTGATTTAGCAACCAAGTTAGATGTTAATCCTATTTGGATGATGGGAAAAAGTGATATTTACCGTTTTAGTGATTATCAAGAAAATAAGAGTAGTAGAAATTTCAATAAAGCTGTTCCAATGGCTGGCTCTGGTAGTTGTGGTTTGGGTGATTTCAATGATGCAACAATAACTGAATGGCTTAATACACCTCTTGAGTGGCTTGGTAGCAATCCTGATGATTATTTTTGGGCATTGGCTAATGGTGATTCAATGACTGGTTCTGGTATCATTAGTGGATCACGTCTATTATTTAAACAACAAAAAACTTTAAAGAATGGTGATATTGGTGCTTTTCATTTAAATGGTGAAGACTATATTAAAAAATTTGAAAAGAAAGATGATACAATTGTTTTAATTAGCACAAATATTGATTATGATCCAATTATTGTAACAAAAAACGATGATTTTAGAATCATCGCTAAATTGGTAATGCAGGTAACTGATTTTTAAACAGCTATAAATTAGCTGTTTTTTATTAAGCTTACATTCATATCGCCGATGAATTGATTTACTAAATAATTTAAATAACGACATAAAACATAAATTACTGCTCCAAGAGCAATCACTAGTTCAACTAAAGCAAGTTTATCAATAAACTCAAAATGTAAACCACAATTATTTATAAATACATTAGCACTCGCTATTGCAATCGCATTAATTACTAATGGAAATGTAAATGCAGCATAGCTAGGATAAAAAGGTAATTTTATCATTCTAACAACCTTAGATACAACAACCCAATAGGTAATTTGTGATATTATTAATAATACTAAAACCATAATTTTATTTGGATGCTCAAAAGCATTTAAGTAACCTGTCGTTTCCAATGCACCTGGTGCTGCCATAATTGTAATTAAAGGTAATGTAGGATTAGGCATATTTTTAACAATAAATACTCGATAAATAACTATTGGCAAAAGAATTGCATAGAAAAATAAACCTATTAAAAAACTAACTTGCCCAACAACTAAAATAAATTTCGAACTTGTTACTGAAATTACTCCAATTCCTACAAAAATAACAAACCAACTTGGATATAAGTTTTCAATTTTTAATTTTTCCTTGATAACAAAGTTATAAATAAAATAAGTTGCTAGTGCGTATTGTCCAACAACCGCAAGCATCCAAATAAATTTTGAGATAGTTTGTAATTCATCAATCGCAACTAAGTAAGTACATAAAACCATGATTGACATTGTAAATGTTGGAGATGTTGATGCTATAATTGGATCTTTTAAACTCTTTTTAACATCATCAAATGTAAATAATATTTTCAAAATAATTAGTGTTAATAATATTGCAGCTATAACACCAAAAATATTACCTATAAAAAAATAATTATATTGTTTAAATAAATTCCCTAAAGAAGCCAATCCTAATATTAACCCACAAATTGGCACTGGAATTATTTGCAAAAGTTTTTTCATATTATTTTCCTCCTTATATGATTATCTACTATTTTATTTTACAACAAAACTTATAAATAGTATAATTCATATTAGATATAGTATTTATTCTAAAATGGAATGAGGTTGTTTTTATGTTACATAAATTATATATTTTTAAAGAAGTATATGAACAAAATAGTTTTAGTGCAGCAGCTAGCAAATTATATATTACTCAACCAACAGTTTCAAAAATAATAAAATCTATTGAAACTGAGCTTTCTTGTTCTTTGTTTGAAAGAAATGGTTCTAATGGTATCGTTGCTACAAAACAAGCTGATTTATTATATAAAAAGGCATCTAAACTTGTTAATGATTGGAAAGATACCGTTAATTTAATTAAGGATACTGATTTCAACAACAATGAATGTAATATCGGGTTTTCACAGACTGTTGGAGAAACTTATTTTTCAATAATTTCAGCAAAATTTATTTCTTTATTTCCAAATGTTAACTTTCGTTTTATCATTACTAACAGTGATGAAATTTTAACAATGGTTATGAACAATGAAATAGATTTTGGTTATCTTGAAAAACCAGTTGATAGTAAAGATTTAATTAAAGAAGAAGTTTTTATTGACCAAATGGTTTTAGTTGAAAATAAACAATCAAATGTTTGGTTAAATCGAGAACATGAATCAGGCGTTCGTTTTTATAACGATTTATATTTGTTTAACAATCCAAATAAGTATCAACAAATTTATATTAATAGTTCACTTTTAATCAAAGAAACTATAAAAAACAAGGTAGGTAATACAATAATGTCATTAAAGAGCGTTGATTCAACAATGAATTATTCTACTTTAGATGATACTTTCAATCGAAAAATATTTGTAATACACAATAATCAGCTACATCATAAACAACAAGAAATATTGTCTAAGTTAAATCAAATGTTAAAAGAAATCACATAAAAAAGTTCTAATATAGAACTTTTTTTAATTATATAATGATCTTTTATAAAATGCATAGATTGCTACAAAAAGACAGATTACTCCAGAAAAAGCATACCAATTATTTATTCCAACTTTTTGAGCAAATAAACTTGCAAGTATTAGTCCAATAGGCATAGTTATTCTAGTTATACTAGTTACAATAGATACCACTCTTCCTAAATACTCATGATCAATTCTTATTTGAATAATCGCTATTTGAATTCCACGATAAAAAGGTATCGACATTCCCATTATTAATGCCACAATATAAAATAAAATATATTGGCTTATTGGTAATAAACCAATCACAATTAAACATATTGCATATAAAGCTATCGAGCCACTGATTGCTAACATTTTATTAAACTTATAACCCCAAAAACCTAATAAAAATGAACCTAGTAACGTTCCGATTGCAAATGTTGTTTCAACAATCGCTGAACCTTGAACTCCTACTTTAAAATAATCCATTGCAATATAAGGAAATAATGTTCCAATTGGCGAATAAATTATTGCATATAATCCACATATTATCATCAAGTTAATAATTGCAGCATCTTTTCTAACAATCTTTATTCCTTCTTTAAACTCCTGAATATAATGATATTCTGTCTTCTCTCTATTTTCTTCAACAACTTTAACAAATTGCAAGGTTATTACTGCAAATATTGCACCAACAATATCTAATAAAACAATAAATTTTAAACTAATAAAAGAATATAACATAGCTGCAACAGCAGGACTAACTAAATCAGAAAATGATTCAAATCCTTTTGAATACCCTGCATATTTAACTAACATATCTTTTGGTACAATTAATGGTATTAGCGAATGTAATGATGGTGAGTGGAAAGCACTTCCTACTGACCTTAAAAAAAGAATAAAATAAATAAACATAATATCAGCTTTATCGATACTTAGCATAATAAATAAGGCAAAGGTTGCTAAGGAAATAAATAAATCTGAAACTATCATTACTGTTTTCTTTTTAAATCGATCAACAACTGTTCCTGCAAAAAAACCAATTATAGCTTGCGGACAATAACCAATCAATGTTGCCATTGTCAAAACGGCAGCTGATTTTGTTGTATCTATTAAATACCATACAATTGCCATTTGAATAATTGAACTTGTAAAAATTGATATCGTTTGACCTGAGTATAATATATAAAACTGTTTTTTAAAATCTTTTATCATTATTATTCTTCCTATTCATTTGATATTTAAATATTTTAAATATGTTTATTACAACAAAAACATCTTAAAATCATTTATTGCTTTTTATTTATACATATTGTTCTACAAATTTCATAATTTCATAAAACAACATTAAATATTTTCACATTGCTTATTCTATCATATTAAAAGAGATATTTATAGTTAAGTATAATTGTTATGTGAAAATATTTCTATATTATAATTAATAATTATTTAACAACACTTTACAATAGTGATATAACTATGTATTTTTATTCTTTTTTTGTTCTGAATATAGAACAAAAACAACCGTTTATGTTCTTGTTTTTTATGTAATTGTGATTAAATGACTATATTTTTAATTTTATCAAGAAAAAAGCGTATTGTAACATTGTTTTGTGTGCTATTTATGATATAATAGTGTGCATATAATATTAAAGGAGAGTAATAAATGAAAAAAAAGACAATACTATTATGCATTCTTTTCATACTAGGTTGTTTTGTGAAAATTGATGCTACATCTAATTTAAGCAAAACACCAAAAAGTATTACAACAAGAGCAAGCGATATTTTATTTAATGATACTAAAGTAGAAGAAGCAGTACGCAAATCACTTGCACTTGGTGATAGTGATGCTATAACATCAGAAAATATTATTAAATTAAAAAGCATTACATTTACTAAATCAGGTATTTATGATTTAAGCGGACTTGAGGCTGCTACACAATTAACTACAATTAAAGTTGATACTAGTGATAAAAAAGCAGTACACTTCAATTCATTTGCATCATTAAGCAATATTAAAATCAGTAGTTTAACATTTATAAGTGAAGTTAATTTTAATGACATTTCAGAATTAACATTATTCAAGAAAACTTTAACTCATGTTAGATTTTCTAGTATTAATAAAGATAATGATTTTACATTTTTAAGTAATTTAACTAAATTATCAATTTTAACAATTGGAACAACTAATGGTAAAATACCTGTTGATTTAAGTCCATTAAAAGACATTACTTCACTAACTAGAATTACATTAACTTACATAGATCTTAATGATACTTTAGATTTATCAAAGAATACTAAATTAAGGTTTGCTGAAATTCAAGAGACTGATATTAAAGATACTAGTTTTTTCAATACACAAGCACCATTAACTACAATTACATTAAAAAACAATGATAATTTAACAAGTATTTCTTCATTAGAAAATACTACTATTGAAGATTTATCAGTTTCATGGTCACAAGCAATATATGATTTATCAGTTTTAGAAACATTACCTTCACTTAACAGTTTATCTATTAATGATACAAACATATCTGATACATCTATTTTTGAAAAACTACAGTTGCCATTAAAAAGATTTTATGCAAACGGCACTAAAATTGATGATATAGAGTTTTTAACAAAAATGAAATTTGCTGATGCAGCTAAAATTAAATTAGATGAAACATTAATTACAGATATTTCAAGTATGTCTAATTTTAATGCTACAACTGGCATGAATATTACATTAAACAATAACCACATACTTGATTTTTCACCACTTAATCACTTAGCTGATAATGATAATATAAAAATAACTGCTCATTATCAAAGAATTACTATTAATGCTTACGAAAATGAAGTTACTAAAATACCATTAATAACTCATGTAAAAGATGAAGAACTTAGATTCTTTAGCTATCCAGAGCAAGGTATTAATGGTTCATTTGGAGATTTCACTCCTGATCCTATAAATCGTCAAATAACATGGCACGAGGCTAATCCTGTCCAATATCCTGGGTATAATAGAGTAGACTTAGCTAACTTTGACTTGTTAAAGCCAAAGACTGCTGGCAATATTTCATATTCATTAAGAATTCTTGGAAATGTCACTAAAAGACCTTTATCAATTTATACTGTAACTTTTGATTCTAATGGTGGTTCACTTGTTGATGATGTCATGGTTACTGATGGAGATTTATTAAATAAACCTGAAAATCCAACACGTAATGGGTTTAAGTTTAATGGTTGGTACTTATCTAATCCAATGGAAATGACTAATTCTAATTTAATTGAATGGAACTTTGAAAATAATCCTGTAACAAATAATATGACACTTTACGCTGGTTGGTCAGTAATTAATGAAGAAACTATTGTAACAGAAAAAGAAGATAATAACAAAGATGATGGTACTAATAAGAAAAAAGAAGATAATAATAAGAAGAAAAAGCCTAACCTTCCAAATGCAGGTTATTCAACAATGCTTTTTGAAGTTGTAGCAATATTTATCTTATTATCATTTATTTTCACAAAAAAACTAAGTACTAAATTATAAGCTAATTGAACAAAATGATTTTAATATAAAAAAATGGAAATTTAATTTTCCATTTTTTTGTGTGCTAATATTTTTTTATCTACTAAATTTTTTATAATTTTTAAATGCTAAAATACCTACAACTGTACAGCTTGATATAATCAACAATATAAGTTCATAAGGCTTGTTGCTTGTAACTCCTGTTATTGATGGACTATAAACTGCGTATCCTGCATTAACATTCTTATTTCTTGCATTATTATCAATATATCCGATTTCTAATTCATCACTATACCCATTCCAATCAACATTACTACTTAATAGTGTTGATCCTTTGGCTATTAAATCCATATTTCCATCTCTAATATTTACAATAATCTTATATTTTTCATTAACATCAACATTAATTTTGTATAAACCATCAGTATCTGTAGTTGTGATTAGTGTTGTATCTACAAATACACCATTAACTTTTTTATATAACTTTACATTTCTATTGGCTAATCCCTCGCTACTATCATATACTCCATTACCATTTAAATCATTAAAGACATAACCACTTATTGTACCGCTTTGAGCTTTCCAAATTGCATATACAGTAATTGTATCAGTAATATTGTATGGATTAGGATATTTAATGCCACCATCATCTATACCGCCTGCTTTATTACTCCAATAATCTAACTCCATCCATGGTTGTGGTGGATTAAAGCCTAATGTTTCAGCACTTTTCCAAGTTATTGCAGTATTGTATGGATGATATTCCATTGATGATTTAATACCACTTCCATTATTTGAATCATATGTCAATCCTACCATATTTATATAATTTATTTGATCATTTGTTAATAAATTTCCATCAAAATTAGTGAATGTTGCATAATTATTAGGTTTTACTTCAGTAATATCTGCTGTATTTAGAGAAACAATTGCTGCGCTTGCTATATTTAGATTAGAGTATTTTGTTGTATCAACCGGATTAAAGTAACTATAATCTTCTGTGAAAATACCTCCACCTTGATAACCTGCACTATTTGAAGAAATACTACCGCCATTTAAAGATAAATTAGAATCACTACTTAAATGAACTCCTCCACCATTTCGTGATACCATATTATCATTAATTTGTCCTGTTGTAATGTTTATAATTGAGTTTTTAGTAGCAATAATTCCACCACCATATTGTGCTTGATTATTATTTATTACACCATCAAGCATAGTGAAAGTTGTTCCATCATCTATATTAACTCCACCACCACGATCATGAGATACATTTCCTGAAATATTTCCATCGCTCATTGAAATAGTACTTGCACCATTCGCTGAAATTCCTGCACCAAACGGAGCTAAATTACCTGTAATTTCAACAGTTGTTATATTGATTATTGAATTACTTGAACGAATAGCTCCTCCATCTCGCCCAGATTCATTATCAATTATGTCACCTTTTTCAATTGTTAAAGTAGAATTACTTTCTAGTTTAAATCCACCACCATCATCTATTACATCATTTTCTTTTATTTGACCATCCTTTAGAACAAAAGTTGATTTATCAACAATTACGCCTGCACCATCTTTTGCTGTATTTTGACTCACTGTACCAGTATATAGTGTAAAAACTACACCGCCATCAATATTTACTCCGCCACCACGTCCAGTTGCAATATTTTTTGTAATACTACCACTATAAAAATCTATTTTAGCAGTACTACCATTAGTTGAAACTCCTGCACCATGAGCTGCTTTATTATTGTTTATGTTAACACCTGTCATGGTTATTTTAGTATCAGTTGCTCTAATAGCTCCTCCATCACTTTTAAGTGCTTCATTACCGCTCAATATTGTATCATTCATTGTTAAAGTACTATTTTGCGAACGAATTCCACCTGCTATTCCATTGGTTGCTATATTATTTGAAATAGTTGCTCCACCAAGAATTATTGGACAATCACTATTTGCAAAAATTCCACCACCATCATTTGCAGTAATATTTTCAGATATTATTGCACCAGTTCCTACATTAAGCTCAGAATAATTTTCAAGATAAACTGCTCCTCCATTATTATTTGCTTCATTAGCATTTATTGTACCACCATTAATTATAATATCAGAAGAACTTCCAGCGATAATTGCTCCTCCATCATTTGCTTCATTTTCACTGATAATACCACTATTCATAACAAAAATAGTACCACCATCAATATTTACTCCACCGCCTCTATTAGCATTAGTATTATTAGTAATATTCCCTTGAGTCATCTCAACTGAACTTGCACTATTGGCAGATATACCTGCACCATTTGGCGCTTTATTAAGTGATAATGTACCATTAGTAATATTAACTGCAGACGACGTTGCTCTAATACCTCCCCCATCTACTGTGGCTATGTTATTTGTGATTAATCCTTTATTTATGTCGATAATCCCTAGATTAGAATATACACCACCACCATCTACTGCATAGCATTTTTGGATAATTGCATTTTCTCCAACTATCAATTTAGCATGTGATTCAACGTTTATACCTCCATTATACGAAGTTCCAGATGTTAAGCCACTACCTTCTAATATTATATTTTCAAGTGTTAACTCACTATTGTTTGCTAAAGTAATATGTCTTTCATTAGCAAGTTGATATATTGTTTTAGCTGTTGTTGATGAAGTAAGTTTTACTTTTAGGTTTGCTGGTATACTAACTACTGCTCCTAGATTACTATCATTAATATTTGCTGTTATTACACAATTGCTACTACAACTATTTACTGCTTGTTGTAAGGTTGTAAATGTTCCTATTGTCATTCCCTCATTAACAGTATAATTTCCTGATAAAGGTGCTATTTTAATATCAAATCTCATTCCTGCATTTATATCTTCTTTAATATCATTGTTTTCAATTTTGATTGTCTCACTATATGATAAAAATGGCTCATTTGAAAAATCTGCATCAAATTTATTATCATTTCCTTTTTGTATTGCTTTCATTGGAATTAAGTATTCAACTTCGCTTATTGCTTGTTTATTAATTCCAATTATATATGTTCCTTCTTTTAATTGATTAAAAGTATATTTCCCATTGCTATTAGTTTTTACTTCTTTAACACTTTCTTTTTTGTTTTTTGCATCAAATAATAATACTTTTGCATTACTTATTTTACTTTCATTTGAGTTCATTATTCCATCGTTGTTTTTGTCTGCCCAAACAAACCCTGTTATTGTAGAATTATTTGTTTCATTTGCAAAAATGTCCATATTTAAACACACTAAAACGGCTATTAATGTTATTAATACTATTAATTTTTTTCTAAAAAAACTTTTAACCAACAAAAACGCCCCCTTTACGCACAATAATTCATTATCATTTTAACATAAATTAAACAACAAAACAAATTAATAGCATTAGTTTTTGTTATCTATGTGTTTACAAAAAGCATTTTCTTATTTAACTGTTGATTAAAATGTTTTTCATTATAAATTAAATTTGTTCTTTTTTAAATATAGAAAAGAGAAGCTTATATTTAGACATCAAAAAAGCCCTTTTAATAAAGCTTAGAATTAAATTGAAAAAAATTGCTACAAATTCAATATATTATATAATTTGTAAAACAATTAAAACAAGAATCTAAGAATCATTGCTTATAATTTTATATATTATTTTAGTAATATCTTCTATTTTAATATCATCCTTAATATCATTACTATTAAGATATTGTTTCCATAATTTTTCTAAATTTATACTAGAAGCAATTCTGTTTAGTATTTCAATATATTCATCATAAATGTATTTTGTTCCTCGCTTAGTTGTTGTATTATCTAATGCTGTAATTAACAAATCGTTATCTATTTCGTTATAGAAAAGTGAATAAATAATATAAATGTCATAGTAATCTTTCATTCGGCTACTTATTTCTGCTTTAGTCAAAATTGTTTCTATTTTTTCAGATAGCATTGTTTCAAAATTATATGATAATATTGATATTTTTGAATCATCAAACAATTTTTTAAAAGTGAATGTTATAGCACTAGGCGTTATTTTATCTCCAGTCGCTAAATCAATATAAATTCTTTCGGTTATATTAACTATTTTAGCTTCTAAAAATACTCTATAACCACTATAATCATCTTCATCTTTTATCTTTATGACCTTTATCATATTGAAGTTAACATCATCGTCTAGATTTATTGCAATAATTTCAGTAATAATTCTTACAATTTCATCATAAGTAAACTCAACATATTTTACTGAAAAATCTATATCTTTAGTTGTTCTACCCTTGTAGCCTAACACATTAGATAAAATATAACCACCTTTGACAATAAAATTATTTTTATAACTACTTTTTGATAATCTCTCGATAAATCTTTCAAAAATATAAAATTTTAGAATTATATTCTTTTCAACCCTAATCTCTTTATGTAAATTATTAATATTACTTTTTAAACTTTGGGCTTTCATTATTCAATATACCTCCCTATATATTCCATTACTTTATCATAGACATTTAGCTTAATAGCATATTTTCTTATTTTAGAAAAATTCAAACTATTCGAATATGCTTTTAGCACCTTTTTAACTTGTTCAACATCTTGTCGTCCAATGCTTTTAATAATATCACATATAGTTCGTTCAATATCATAACATTTTACATAATTACCATATTCAGTTAGCACTTTTTCAATACCCAATTCTAGATTTTCTTTACTAGAAACATAATAAACATTAAATCCTGGAAAATTCTTTTTTCCTCTTTTGTTTGCTACTGTAATATCTTTTGTATATGGAATTTTTTCTGTCATACCATGAAAATGCAAAGCAGTGAAATGAGAATAAATAGTACCAGGGTATCTAAGTTGAAAAATGTAATACGGATCTTCAAAACTATCATTCATTGTATCGAAATATATTCCTCGATCTACTCTTTCTAGTAGGCCCTTTTCAACCATTCTTGTAAGTATTTTGGGATTTATATTTTTAGACTTTAACTCCGACCTTGTAATATATCCATTATTTTTTTTCACTATATCAAGTATTATTGATTCTTGCATACCAAACACCTCTGCCTTCTTTATGCGAATATTATAACATATTTTCGCTAAAAGGAGGCAACTAAATTTGAAGTTATTATAATAAACATTAAAATAATATATTTATATAAGTTCTAATCCTTTTCTATGCACTGTTTTTAGTTATTGTAAAGGCATTGAATTTGAGAACAAAAGAATTTTATGTTTAAATGCCAAAATTGAAATTCTACAAGATTAAAGTTATCCAAAAACTCAATATCATAATTAATTATTAAACAAAAATAATATTTAAACCCATATTATCTAATAATGTTGCATTATTAATTTTCATCAAGAATCATACAAGCGATGATTCCACATCTAGTGAAAATGACATTGAAACTACAAATACAATTACAACTCTTTCAAACTTATTTAGTATAAATTTACTTAGTCATTACATTCATATACTAATACTGAAACATCAATGATGAACAAAATACTAGATATTATTTAACAAGATTGTTGACCGAAATGTTGACTGTCTTTTTTTTATATTAAAAAAACACCTATTTAAAGGTGTTTTATCGTTTTATGGTGCGGATGACAGGAATCGAACCTGCACGTCATAGACACTAGATCCTAAGTCTAGCGCGTCTGCCAGTTCCGCCACATCCGCATAAATGGTGTCCTGTATAGGATTCGAACCTATGACCCTCTGATTAAAAGTCAGATGCTCTACCATCTGAGCTAACAGGACAATACAATGGTGCCGGCTAGAGGACTTGAACCCCCAACCTACTGATTACAAGTCAGTTGCTCTACCAATTGAGCTAAGCCGGCAATGGTGGTCGTTGACGGGCTCGAACCGCCGACCCTCTGCTTGTAAGGCAGATGCTCTCCCAACTGAGCTAAACGACCAATATTTAATTATTTAGTAGGTAATATTTCAATCCAATATCCATCAGGATCAGCAATAAAATAAATACCCATATCTTGATTTTCAAATACAACAACATCCATCTCTTGATGAAGTTTAAATGCTGCATCAAAATCATCTACTCTAAATGCCATATGAAATTCATTATCACCTAGATTATAAGGTTTATCCCAATCTCTAAGCCAAGTTAATTCAACTAAGTTACTACCACCCTGTGGTTTTAAATAAGTAATAATAAATGAACCATCTTCAGCTTCAATTCTTCGACACTCTTTTAAATTTAAAGCATCATTATAGAATTTTAAACTATCATCTAAATCCATAACATTTACATTATTGTGTTCATAAGTAAATTTCATAAGATCATTCCTTAAAAATGGTGGAGCTAAGCGGGATCGAACCGCTGACCCCCTGCGTGCAAGGCAGGTGCTCTCCCAGCTGAGCTATAGCCCCTAAAATTTAAAATGGTGGGCCTGAGAAGACTCGAACTTCCGACCTCACGATTATCAGTCGTGTGCTCTAACCAACTGAGCTACAGGCCCCTAAAACGTAATATTAAATGGTGGGCCTGAGAAGACTCGAACTTCCGACCTCACGATTATCAGTCGTGTGCTCTAACCAACTGAGCTACAGGCCCCTAAAATATCAACGCCTAATAATAATACCATGCATTGAGCCAACAGTCAATATCTTATGAGTTTTTTTCTTCAAAAAAATGCATTATAATGAAGAAAAAGAAGCCTATAAGACTTCTAAATCTTTAGTGATGCATTATATAGTTGATAATATTGACCTTTCTTATCTAAAAGCTCTTGATGAGTACCAGATTCTTCAATACCATTTTTAGAGACAACAACAATTTTATCAGCATTCTCAATCGTACTTAAGCGATGAGCAACAACAATATTTGTTCTATTCTTACTAAGTTTTTCAATAACACCTTGAATCTCTTTTTCAGTTTTATTATCAAGAGCACTAGTAGCCTCATCTAAAATCATAATAGAAGGATTTTTTAAGAAAACCCTTGCTAAAGATAACCTTTGTTTTTGACCACCAGAAAGCTTAACACCACGCTCACCAATGTAACTATCATAACCATAATCAAGCTCATTAACCAAGCTTTCAAGTTTTGCATTCTCACAAGCTTTTTTAACACTTTTTGTATCTTTTGTTAAATCACCATAAACAATATTATCATACAAAGTACCCGAAAAGATAAAAACATCTTGAGATACTAATCCAATATGATGGCGTAAACTAGCTAAAGTGAACTCTTTAATATTAATACCATCAATTAATATTTTACCCTTTTCTATTTCATAATAGCGATTTATTAAATTACAAATTGTTGATTTACCAGCGCCAGATTCGCCAACCAATGCCAATGTTTCACCAGGTTTAATAACTAAATTAAAATCTTTTAAAACATAATCACTGTTCTCATCATAGCGAAACCAAACGTTTTTAAACTCGATTTTTCCAACCACTTCACCAATTTCTTTAGCATTTTTACTTTCAGATTGTGCAGGCAGTTCCATTATCTCTAAATAACGCGAAAACCCACTTGCTGCCTTATTATATTCAGTAATGAAATTAGCAAATTTAGTTATTGGCTCTTGAAACAAAGAAACATACATAATAAATGCAGTTAGTTCACCAACATTCATTTGCCCCTGTGAAACAAGGTATCCACCAAAAATAATAACTACTAAACTAAGAATACCAAAAAACCCTTTTAAAGAAGCAAAATAACTTGCCATAACACGATATGAAGCCTCTTTAGAATAGTAGAAGCGATCATTATTTTCATCAAACTTTTCAAGTTCAAACTCTTCATTTGCAAAAGCCTTAACCTGTCTAATACCACTAAAAGTATCATTTGTTTGTGAATTAATATCAGATAATTTAATTTTTAAATCTAAATTTGTTTCAAAAAACTTCTTTCTTGATAATTCATTTATAATAACAATTAAAGGAATTAAGATAACAATTACTAATGCTAAAGTAGCATTCATTCTAAACATCATAATCCCTGAACCAATTACAAGTATAACAACCATCGCTAAATCTTCAGGGCCATGATGAGCAACCTCTGATATCTCATTTAAATCATTAGTGATACGTGCCATCAAACGTCCTACTGAGTTATTATCAAAAAACTTAACTGGTAACGAAGTTATTTTATCAAATAATTTACGACGCATACCAAACTCAATTGAAACACCAACCATGTGACCTTTTAAAGTAACAAAATATGTCAATAAAACCCTTATTAAATATAATGCAATCATAAAAACAGCAACCTTCAAAAATAAATCATACTGCTTATCACCAATTCCATTATTAATAATAACGCTAGTTAAAGTCGGAATAAATAAATCAATCAGTGATATTGTAATCGACGAAAACAAAACAGCTAAAAACATTTTCAAATGCGGCTTATACTCTTTAATAAATTTTTTAATCATTTTACTCCCCCTCAAAAATATGATATTTATCATTAAGGCTTTTTCTTATTCGATATTCATATTTATAATTATCTTTATAATCATAATACTTTTTTACATAACCCTCTTTAGCAATCAATTCTTGTAACAGTTGATTGTCAACAAAAATCCAAGCAAGAGTGCGATTATAACGATCTTTTTTATTACCATCATACTCATATGTAATGACTTTAGCTTTTTTTAGTAAATCACAAGTATACCTTGATGCTTGCTTACCATAAGGTTCAATTTTATTTGTACTTTCTGGTGTATCAATGAATAAAAATCTCGTTTTTCCAATTTCAGTAAACTGAGCAGTATCACCATCAATACATTTAACTAATTGAACTTGATTAGCTAAGTTACTTTGAATGTTACCAAAATTATTTTTATAAAATTCAAAAGCTATTACAATAGTTGTTATTACTATTACAATAGCACTATATTTTTTATTTTTCTTCAATTTCAAAATTAATCACCAATAATATTATAACATATTTTTTTCAAAATACGCATCTAATTCACTTAATGCTTTCAAATATGATTCAATTCCTAATCCACTAATTATGTTTTGACAAGCTGGTGCTGTTACCAATTTTTTTCTAAACTCATCACGATTATAAACATCAGAAAGATGCACTTCAATTTTATATCCTTTAAAAATTAATAAAGCATCATAAATAGCGTAACTATAATGAGCATATGCACCTGGATTAATAATTAAGGCATCATAATTTTCTAAAGTTATTTCATGAAGATAGTCAATTATTTTTCCCTCACTATTTGATTGGAAAAAATTTATTTCATCAAATCTATTTGGAACTTTATTTTTAATTTCATTTATCAATTCTTGATAGTTTAAACGCCCATAGTGCTCTGTTTCACGATAACCAAGCATATTAATATTCGGACCATTAATGATTGCTAATTTCATCTAAAAACTCCTCTGCCTCTTTCTTATTCAACTCTATATCAGCATACTTTTGATATAACTCTTTTCTTTTCTCATTCATCATAAGTAATTGCTTTTGGCTTTTAATTAGTGGTCTTGGATTACTTATAAAGCGCTCTATTAAAACATCTATATCAACTTGTAAGTGCACAATTAAATAATCTTTAAGTAATTCCATATTTTCATGATTTAAGACTATCCCACCACCACAAGCAATAAGTTGATAATTTTCATTAACTAAATCTTTTAAAACACTTGTTTCTCTTTTTCTAAAATTGCCATCATCAATCATTTTATCAATGTCTTCATTATACTTTTTTTCTATTGCTTCATCTAAATCTATTCCATTATATTTTTTTACAAGTGTTGTTTTTCCACTAAGTGACAAGCCCACAAAAGCAATTTTTTGATTAATTTTTGCAAGTAATTTCAATTTAATTTTTTTGGCATCAAAACGATTAACAATAACATTATGCCATAATTCAAATGATTTTATTGCTTGGACTAATAACATATCTATTCCACCAACAAAAGTAATATTATGTTTTGCACAATCAATAGCAAGTTTTGAATTTATCGGATTGTAATTCAAATCAATAACAGCTTTAAAATTCGACAAATACTCCTCGTTAATTGGACTGATATATTCATTCATTCCAACTGGTGTAGCATTAACTAATAAATCAGCATTTATTTTTTTTAAATTACTATAATTATTTGTTTCACTACTTCTTGAAATAATAATTACTTCTTTATCTTTAAAATAATGTTGAATTAACTTTGAACTTGCACCGCTTCCCAATATAACAACTTTTTCAATGTTTAAAACACCCAGTTTTTTTACTAGAAAATCAAAGCCATAAATATCTGTATTATAAGCAAATAACTGGTTATCTCTATTTATAATAGTATTACAAGGCAATTTATCAACATTTTTATCAATATAGTTTAAAACTTCTTCTTTGTAAGGAATTGTTATATTAAGACCATCATATTTTTCAAGTAATTCTCTGTTAATTGAGTTAGTTTCAATTAACTGATAAATCGCCTGAAAATCATAACTTTTTATTAGTTCATCATGAATAATTTTAGAGTATGAATAATCTAATTTTTTTCCTATTAAACCATATTTTTTCATATTATCCCTCTTTTAAAAAAAGTAACAAACAAAGCTTGTTACTTTCTTTTTTTAATTTTCAATTCTTGTCATAATGTCAAATACTACTTCTTGAGTACCTGCCATACCAACACGTCCTAATTCACCAACGTTTTTAATTGTTGCTTCAATATCTCCTTCAACAAATCCACATCCATGAGTAAATACTTCATTATCTCTTGCTAAGTATACTCCTTGGAATGCTGCATCAATTGCCGAAGCCATTTTTGATGGACAAGATTCTTTAGCACCATCACATACAACTCCAGAAACATTTCCTAAAACATTTGTGATTGCCATTTTAATTTGATCTCCTGATAAATCTTCAAGATAAGAAATTCCTGCTGCTGCACCACTTGCTGCAACGATTGCACCGCAATAGCATGATAATCTTGTTAAATCAGTTTTAATATGAATTGTTACTAAATTTGATAATAGTAATGCTTTCATCATTTTTTCATGAGAATATCCTTTTTCTTGCGCATATACAATTACTGGAATACTACAAGTCATTCCTTGATTACCACTTCCAGAGTTTGTTACAACTGGCATTGTTGATCCATTCATTCTAGCATCACTTCCAGCTGCTGTTGTTCCTTTAACTTTTGCTTCAAGAGAATTATCACCATATTTTATTAATGTGCTTCCAACATTAATACCATAATCATTTTCTAAACCTTCTTTTGCAATAGCCATATTATTTTTGATTTGTAATTCTAATAAGTCTTTATAGTCATCTAGTTTAGCAACTTCAACAAAATCTAAAATTTGGTCAATTGATAAAATTGAACGATCAGTCATTGAACCTGCAAACTCTTCAGCTGAAACTTCATTTGAGAAAATATCTTCACCATCAACTGTAATTCTTGATACATTAGTATGCATATGTTGAATTTCAACTTCAACTTCTTTAGTTCCATCAGTTACATAAGTAATTGTATGTAATGTAATTGGTGTAACTAATTTTTCAACTTTAACTAATCCAGTATTCATTAAATCATTAATTTCTTTAATTTGCTCTGGTGTAATTTTTGAAAGTACTTCTAATTCTAAATCTGAATCCCCACCTACTGCACCAGCTAATAAACTAGCTTGCATTCCTTTTAAACCACCTGTATTTGGTACTACAACTGATTTAGCGTTTTTAAGGATATTACCACTTGATTTAATTACTATTTCTGTTGGAAATGATCCTAAATGCTTTCTGGCAAGTGCTGCACCATAAGCTACTGAAATTGGCTCGGTACATCCTAATGCTGGCACAAGTTCCTCTGATAAGATGTCCAAATACTTTTGATAATTTTCTTGTTTAAACATGTTACATTCTCCTTCTTTATTTTATTGATTTTTTTTATGAAAAGATTACTTTAAAGTAATTCTTTTTCCCTCTTCTAACAATTGTGATTTCTTCATCAAAAGCATCAGCTTTTTTTACAATGAAATCAACATCATTAATACGATCACCATTAATTGTGATTGAATTATTACCAACAAACTCTCTTGCTTCTCTTTTTGATTTACAAATTTCTGTTTCTACTAGAAAATCAATTATATTCATTTCAGCAACATTAATTACACTTTCACTAACACCTTTAAATGAATCTTTGATATCTGCAAGATTTAAGTTTTTAATATCTCCAGAGAACAATGCTTTTGAAATTTCTAAAGCATGCTCGTAATCTTCTTTTGAATGAACCATTGTTGTAACAGCTCTTGCTAATTCTTTTTGAGCAAATCTTTCATGTGGTTTCTCTTTAAGTTCTTTTTCCATGAATGCAATCTCTTCTTGGCTAAAGAATGTAAATACTTTTAAATAATTAATAACATCATCATCTGCACTATTTAAAAAGAACTGATAGAACTCATATGGACTTGTTTTCTTTGGATCTAACCAAATTGCTCCACCTGCTGTTTTTCCAAATTTAGTACCATCTGCTTTAGTAATTAATGGCATTGTTAAACCAGCACAAACTGACTCAGGATGTTTTTTTCTTAATAACTCTAATCCTGATGTTATATTACCCCATTGGTCTGAACCACCAATTTGCATCGTTACACCATACATTTCATACATTTTCAGCCAATCTAGTGCTTGAATAATTGTATATGAAAACTCAGTATATGAAATACCCGTTTCTAAACGAGATGCAATTGTATCTTTAGCAAGCATGTAGTTAATATTGAAATATTTACCGTAATCTCTTAAAAACTCAAACATTGATATTTTAGAACCCCACTCATTGTTATTCAAAAACATCGGTTTATTTTCACATTCTAAATCTAAAATACTTTCTACTTGTTTTCTAATATTCGCTACATTACTTTCAATTGTTTCAAGATCAAGTAATTGTCTTTCACTTGAGCGTCCACTTGGATCACCTATTTGACCTGTTCCACCACCCATTACTGGTACTGGGATATGTCCATACATTTGAAAACGTCTTAACATAATAACTGGTAATAAATGTCCAATATGCATTGAATCTGCAGTTGGATCAACTCCTAAATAAACTTTAATCTGGCCTTTAGCCATTTCTTCTAATTTTTCCTGGTCTGTTATACTATGAATCAGACCACGCCATTCTAATTCTTTTATAATATTCATGTATATATACTCCTCTATTTTTTACTTTGTTGTCAATCTTTCAACAAGATATGTTTCTAATTTATGATTAGAATTTTCTACTATTTCTTTATTTAACATTTTTGTCATATGTCTAGCTGCAATTGCTCCTAATTCATACAATGGCACATGCACTGTTGATAAAGCTGGACGAGCCATTCTACTATATTTTGTATTATTAAATCCAATTATTTCTAAATCATTTGGAATATTTTTATTTAAATCTAAAGCCGCATTTAAAGCAGCGATTGCTAAACTATCACGTGCACCTAAACATAAATCAACATCGTTATTTTCTAAATATTTTTTTATTTCATTATACGATGTCAAATAAGAGTCACCTATTTGTAAGTGCCCTTTAAATTCAAGATTATTTTCCTTATATGCTTTTTTAATTCCAATTAACATTTCTTCAACAATAAAACGATTATAATCGCCATCTAAAAAGACAATTTTATCTTTACCATCTTTTAAATATTTCATAACAACATTATATGTAGCTTCTTCATAATCAACATAAACACTTGTTCTTAGCTTTCCTTGCAAAGGTGTACCAACTACTGTAACCGGTATGTTGTACCTTGATAGTTGATCCAAAGCTTTAGTTGTTAACTCACTATTTAAAATAATAACTCCATCTAAACGATTTTTTATTACTTTATCAATTATTTTATCCACTTCAAACTGTCCAAAATTTGTGCTATATAAAACTACATTATAATTATAAATATGAGTTACATCAACAACTCCATTAATTATCGTTGAAATGAATGAAAAACTTGCTTCTGGAACTATTAAAGCAATATTATACGACTTATTTAAAGCCAATCCTTGAGCAACCGCATTTGGAACAAAGTTTAAATCATCTATTGCTTTTAAAACACGTTCTCTGGTTGCTGGTTTAACTGATTGACTATTATTAATAACACGACTAACAGTAGCTAATGAAACTTTTGCTTCACTAGCTACATCATAAATCGTTACTTTTTTATTCAAAATTAAGCCTCACTTTTTTTCTTTTTCTTAGCAACAATCTTTTCAGTTTGTTTTGCTACTTTTTCATAAGTATCATCTGCCTTATCCATTACATTATCAGCAATACTTGTTGTTTTTTCTTTTAAATCACTAGCATATTCACTAGTTTTGTCATAAGCTTTTTGAACTTGTTCCTTTGTTTTATCAACTAATTCACTTTCATCAATATAATCAATTAAATCAATAATAGCTTTTTGAGTTGCATCTACTGCATTTGCCATTGCTGGTTTAATTTTTTCGTTTTCTTGTAAATCTGTAATTAGTTTATCAAGTTTTTCTTTAATTATTGTTGCTTGATTTGATACGATTTCTTTTGAACGATCATAATCCATTTTAGCAACCTCAATTTTGATATCATACATTTTATCTTTAATTGAATCAATATCTAATTCTTTAGTTTGCAAATATACATTATTTACTTTTTCTTTTAATTCATCATATGCTTCGCTTCCTTTTTTAGGTGCTAAAAGCAAACCTGCAAAAACACCTAATCCAAATAAAGCTAATCCTTTTGCTTTCATATTAAAAGTCCCCCTTTATTTTTTTCTTTTTCCTTTTGCGAAAGCACCAATAGTTGTTGCAACAGCCGAAAAAGCACTAATTACTTGTAAATAACTATTATTAATATTTACAATTGTTTCAATTGGTCCTTCTAGTAATTCCATTTTTTGTTCAATATTAGTAGAAAGTGCATCTACTTTTTTTACTGTAACTGTTAATTGTTTAAATAGTAAAATAAGATAAACAAGTGTTGCAATAATAGTTACTGGTAAACAAATATAGATTATTAAATAGCTTAATATTTGAAAAAATCCCATTTTATTCAACTCCTTTTTTTAATAAATCTATTTTTTAAATACTTTTTATTAATTTTTCCTCAAAATCATAAACATTTTTACTAGACATTAATAAAAATATACTGTCTTGATATCCTTTAAAATGATTAATACTTTCTTGATTTTCCTCAATTATTTTTCCTTTATCTAAATACTGTAAAACATAATTCATATCAATATCAATTCCAACCTCTTTGGCTGATGTGCTTGGAAACTCAAACAAATATACTTCATCAGCTTTTGAAAGAGCTTGTGCTATTTCTTTACCAAACTCATAAATTCGAGAATATCGGTCTGGTTTAAAAAAAGCAATTACTTTCTTATTTGGATATTTTTGTTTAACTGTATCTATCATTAATTTAATCGCTGTTGGATGATGTGCATAATCATCAACAAAGACATTAGTTTTTTCTTCTTTTATTTCAAATCTTCTGGAAACACCTTCAAATGAATTTAACGCTTTTTCCATATACTCAAAATCACTATCAATATTTTTTAAAGAATAAATTGTTATAGCTGCTAAAGCATTCATTAACATATGTGCACCATATAACTTTAGCTTAAAGCGATAACAGAATTCTTTTTCACCAGTAAAATATGAACTATATAAATCAAATTCAACACCATTTTCATCATAAACAATATTTTTTGCTTGAAAACAGTTATTATCAGACAAGCCAAAATAATAGTAGTTGTTCTCCCTTTCTATCTTCATACAATTATTATCATCACCATTTAAAACCACATAATCTTTTGATTGCTGTGCGAACTTTTTAAATGATAAAATGTATTGTTCTAAAGAATCAAAGTAGTCAACATGATCTAATTCAATATTGTTAATTAAAGCAATATTTGGATAGTAATTTAAAAAATTGTCTTTATACTCACATGATTCAACAACAAAGTTAATTGCATCACTACTAAGTTGTCCATTACCATCACCAATTAAAAATCCAGTTTTTTCTTTACCAGCTAATATTGTTTCAACTAATCCTGTCGTAGTGGTTTTACCATGTGTTCCAGCAATACAAATTGAATAATATTCACCAATTATTTTTTGTAGCATTTCGACATAAGTATATATTTTTAAATCAAGTCTTTTAGCCTCTTTTATTTCAGGATGATTTTCATCAAAAGAGTTACCTTTAACAATAATCATTCCTTCTTTAATATTCTGTGCATTAAAAGAATAAATTGGAACATCTCTTTTTTCAAGAACATCTTGAGTAAAAATATGTTGTTCAATATCACTACCACTTACTTTATAATTTAAATCCAGTAATATTTGAGCTAAGCTTGCCATACCACTACCTTTTATTCCTACTAAAAAATATTCCATTTTTATTCTCCTTTCTTTTTAATTAGAAAATAAGCCGGTTTTCGACTTATTCATCTTCATCAATTACTAATCTCATTTCACCTGTTGAATCTTCAATTAAAGTAAATTTACTAGTTTCACTTAAAGTATCTTTAGGTTCTTCACTAGGAATATTAATGCCATTTAAAGTATCCTCAAGGTTTTTTGTATCTGAAAATGTAAATTCAATTGTTTGAGCATAATCATCAGTTGAATCAGGTTCAATTTCAGTAGTTTTAACATGTTCACGTAATTTTATAATTTGAGATTTCTTTACATCTGGATCTCTTTTTATACTATTAGTTTCTTTACGAACAACACCCCTCATTGGAGAAATGATATCCTTTAAAACATAATTATCTTTATTAATTTCATCATTTACTTTTGGCTTTTCAATACTTTTTTCCTGTTTTTTCTCAATAACCTCTTTTTCAATAGGATCAACAAATGGTTTTTCATAAGCATCTTCAATTTCCTTAGCAAAGTCAAAAGAACGTTTTGTTGGTTTAGTATCAGCCTCGACAATATTATGATTTAAAATATCAGGTGTTGTAGTATCAAATGTCTTTACTGGTTGTTCAACAATATTAACAGTTTCGATTTCATTATCAGATAATACTTCATTAATCTCAGTATTAGATTGAACTTCAGTAATTTTATTACCTTGCTCTTCTAAGATTTCCCTCACATTTAAATTACTTGTGTTTGTATTCTCATGTTGGTTGTTTAGCTCATTTTGATACAAATTTGATTTATCTTCGCTTGTTTCTATTTCATCAAAATCTAATTCAGATTCATCTACAGAAAACAGTTTTTTTATCGCCTTTATCATGTTTATACAACCCCTCTACATATATATAGTATTATAACACAACAAAACTACTTTTTGTAGACTTTTTATGAAAACACACTCACTCAAAAATTAGCTGTTAATTATTTTTGAAAGTGCAATTTCGAGCTGTTTTTAATCTTTTACAATCGAAAGTGCAATTTCATCATCATTACTACTGATCTATCTTTCATGTTATCCTTATATTGGCTGCTTATTTTCAAGGAGGTAGCTTCTATGGCTAATTTATATAAACACTTTAATAAAAATGAAAGACATATTATTTCTTTCTATCTTGACTCAGCTTATAAACTTTGTGATATTGCCAACATTCTTGGTAAACACTCTTCTTCTATTTCTAGAGAAATTAAAAATAATAGAACTCTTATTACTCCTAAATCTAAAAAGAGTAATAAATGTGGTAATTTTTATTCTTGTATTGTTAAACATCTATGTAATGATTGTGCTAATGGTAAATGTAAGTTTTGTACATATAAACAATGTGATTTATTTTGTGATGAGTTTACTCCAATACCAAATTGTAAGAGAACTAATAAATTTCCTTTTGTTTGTAATGGCTGTAAGCAATCTGACGATTGTGCCCTTCCTAAATATTTCTATAATTCTAATAATGCTCAAAGCATTCGTGATAATAATGTTAGACTTCATAAGCAGGGTATCAAGTTTAA
>JARXZD010000014.1 GCA_029893765.1 Bacilli bacterium PM5-9 | reverse complement strand
CATTTTAAACCATCTCCTATATTTTGATAGTTTAATTGTATCAACTCATATTACATTTTTTATGTAATCTACCAACTTTTTCTGAAACCAATATTTTAATCAAAAAAATAAAAAAATAGACTTAAAAATCTATTTTCTTAAATATTAACATATTTATAATTTTATCATTTACTTCTTATATTTGTTTATTAAATTATGTTTCGTTGTATATAATTCTAAACTAAAATTAACATAGTATCTTGCTGGATAACGATATCTTTTATGTTCATCCCATAATAATGATAATGTTTTTTTATGATATTCTCTAATTTCATTTATTTTTGGTAATTCATAGATTAATTTACCATTATCATAAATAACTTTATGAATATTATATAGATCATAATCTTTAACAACTTTATAAACAAATGGATTTTGTTCATTATACATGTTTAATTCATTTGTATTTTCTACTTCTTCATAAGCTAAAGCCATATAATCACCTTCAGCCTTATTAGTTTCTTTGCTTATAATACGGTAAACTTGTTTAAGACCAGGATTTGTAATTTTTTCTATATTATTACTAATTTTAATTACTTCTTTTAATTTATCATTCTCTTCAATCGCTACTAACTTATATACAGCACCTAAAGCAGGTTGATTGTATGAAGTAATCAATTTAGTGCCGATACCAAAACAATCTATTTTAGCACCTTCTAAAATTAATGAAGCAATTGTATCCTCATCTAAATCATTACTAACTGTTATTTTTGCATCTTTAAATCCTGCTTCATCTAACATTCTTCTAGCTTCTTTTGAATGATATGATAAATCTCCACTATCAATTCTTATTCCTTCAAAAGTACTACTAGTATTTTCTAATTCTTTAGCAACTTTAATTGCATTTGGCACACCACTTTTTAATGTGTCATAAGTATCCACTAAAAAAGTACATTTCTTATGACTTTGTGCATATTTTCTAAAAGCAGTTAGTTCATCTTGATACACTTGAACAAAGGAATGAGCATGTGTTCCTACTAATGGTATATCAAATAATTGTCCTGCCTCAACTAAGCTTGTTCCATCAAATCCACTTATATATGCTGCTCTAGTGCCCCATAATGCAGCATCCATCTCTTGAGCTCTTCTTGCTCCAAACTCAAATAGTAATTGATTAGTTGCAAGATTGCGAATACGACTTGCTTTAGTTGCGATTAATGTTTGAAAATTAACAATGTTCAACAATGCTGTTTCAATTAATTGTGCTTGAATTAAATCTGCTTCAATAATCATTAATGGCTCATCAGCAAATACAACTTCACCTTCTACTGCTGATTTTATTGTTCCTGTAAATTTTAAATTTTTTAAATACTCTAAAAACTCTAATGAATAATCAAATTTTTTTAAATATTCAATATCACTTTCACTAAATTGAAATCTTTCTATATATTCAATAACTCTTTGTAATCCTGCAAAAACAGCATACCCATTATCAAATGGCATCTTTCTAAAATATATTTCAAAAACTGATTTTTTTTCATGAATATTGTCATTAAAAAAAGAATATGCCATATTTATTTCATAAAAATCAGTATGCAAGGCTAAAGAACTCATTTATTACATCTCCTTAAAAAAACATAATATCATTTTATCATACTTCTATTTTTGTGCAACTTATTGTTTTTAAAAATTAAATAAAGTAAAATGTATAAAGGGAGGTATTTATATGATACTTGATAAAAAAAATGACTTAATTGTTATGATTGATATGATAAATGGTTTTAGTTATGAAGGTGCATTTGCTAGTGAAAATATTATTAATCTAATTCCAAACATCAAAAAATTTGTAAAAGATAATATTGATAGTGGTGTTGAAGTTATTCACTATATTGACTCTCATCCAAATGATGCTCAAGAGTTTAATTCTTATCCACCACATTGTTTAGAAAATTCTAGCGAGGCTCAAGTAATTAATGATTTAGATTTTAATGAAATTGAACTAATTAAAAAAAATAGCACTAATGGCTTTATGGCAAAGAATCCTTTTGACTATAATAAAAATCTTTACATTATTGGTTGTGTAACTGATATTTGTATTTTTGAGTTTGCTTTAAGTGCTCAAAAATATAAGGAAGAACGTAATTTAGAATATACTGTCAATATTATTAGCGACTTAGTTGACACTTTCGATAGTGAAAATCATGATTCTAAAGAAATCAATAAGCAATTTTTAAATATCCTAAAAACTAGAGGCGTTAATATAATTTAAAAACAAGCTTTTTTCAACATTTTTAATAAATAATAGTCTTTTTTAGCTAATATGTATAGCAAAAACTAAAAAATTCATAAAAAACAATATTTTCACAAATAAAATATATTGTTTTTTTAGTGCTCTTGACTATATTTATTGATTGAAATGTACTATAATATTGGTTAGACAAATTTATTTTTGAAAGGATGATTAACTTGTACTCACAAGAAACAATAAAAAATTTAAATAATACAATAAAAGAATATTTTCCACACCTTTATCCTATAGAAAAAGACTATAATAAAGCGTTTGAAAATGTCTCGAGATTAGTAATGTTAGACCGTTACTCTCAAAAAGATCGTTCTTTAGAAACACTACAAGTTAATGATTTAGTAATAGTTGTCTTAGAACATGATCCAACTTTTCCTTCACGTGGAATTGGATATGTAAGTTCAATTGATGGAAACAATATTACAGTAGATATTTTAGAAGATTATCGTAATCAAATTAAAGATGATGAAGAATATAATAAATCACAAGTAGTTAGAAAAAAGTCTCAAATTGAAAAACCATTAGAAATATATTTTGAACAAATCGCAAAAAGAATTGCGGTTGCTCTTGCAAGTGGTGAAAATTCTCAAGAGTTAAAAGATGAATATTCAAATAAATTTTTTGATGAATTAAAAGATTTGAATATTGTTCCTGCTGGTCGTGTTTTATTTGGGGCTGGTTCAGGTTCAAATGTAACTTATTTCAACTGCTTTGTAATGCCTTTTATTGATGATTCTCGTGGTGGTATTTCAGAACATCGAAAAGAAGTAATGGAAATTATGTCTCGTGGTGGTGGTGTTGGTACTAATGGTTCAACTTTAAGACCAAAACATGCAGTTGCTAAAGATGTTGGTGGTCGCTCAAGTGGTGCTGTTAGCTGGCTTCATGACTTATCCAATCTAACTCATTTAGTTGAGCAAGGTGGTTCAAGACGTGGTGCTCAAATGATAATGATGGCTGATTGGCATCCTGATATTATTGAGTTTATAATTTCAAAAATGCAAAATCCAATGATTTTAGAATGGTTAAAAGAAAATTCAAAAGATGAAGATATTGTTAGAATTGCTTCAGAAAAATTGAAGTTTGTTCCTATTGATGCAAAAGAAAGAGCTTTTTTAGAAGATCTAGCTAACAATAGTTCAGATTTACCTTCAAACTTAGTTGATGAAATAAACCAAAAGTTATTAGTTGGTGGTCATTACGAAGTTGAAAACAAAGAGTTTTTATCTGGTGCTAATATTTCTGTAACTATTACCAAAGAGTTTATGGAAGCTATTGAAAATGATAGTTACTTTGAATTAAGATATCCTGATTTAGATAACTTAACTAGTGAACAAAAAACTTTCTATGATACAAATTGGCGTGAAATTGGTGATGTTAGAGAATGGGAAAAACTTGGTTATCCTGTTAAAGTTTATCGTTCTATTAAAGCTAGAGAGTTATGGAATTTAATTTCATTTTGTGCAACTTATTCTGCTGAACCAGGAATATTCTTTATTGATAATGCTAATGATATGACAAATGCTAAGGCATATGGACAAAAAGTAGTTGCTACTAATCCTTGTGGTGAACAACCTTTAAGTCCTTATTCAGTTTGTAACTTAGCTGCAATTAACCTTGCTAATTTCATCAATAAAGAAACTAAAGAAATTCAATTTGATAAATTGCGAAATACTGTTAGTCTATCAGTTCGTATGCAAGATAATATCATTGATCAAACACCATATTTCTTAGAAGCAAATGAGAAACAAGCCCTTGGAGAAAGACGTGTTGGCTTGGGTGTTATGGGATTACATGATTTACTATTACATTCTAATTTAAGATATGGCTCAAAAGAAGCAAATGTAATTGTTGAAAAAATATTTAAAGAAATTGCTGAAACTGCATATAAAACTTCTATTGATTTAGCAAAAGAAAAAGGAAGTTTTCCATTCTTAAAAGATAATCGAGAAGCTTTTATCAACAGTGGATTTATGAAACAAATGAATCAAGATATTAGAAATGATATTTTAAAATACGGAATAAGAAACTCTCATCTTTTAACTATTGCCCCTACTGGTTCAACTGGGACAATGGTTGGTGTTTCAACTGGATTAGAGCCTTACTTCTCATTTAAGTTTTATCGTTCAGGACGTTTAGGTAAATTTATTGAAGTAAACGCTGCTATTGTTGATGAGTGGTTAAAATATAACCCTGATTATACTGCTGATACTTTACCTGATTTCTTTGTCGGTGCAATGGATTTAACTCCTGAAGAACATGTTGATACTCAATGTATTATTCAAAAATGGATTGATTCTTCAATTTCAAAAACTGTAAATGCTCCTAAAGGTTATAGTGTTGTTGAAGTACAAAAATTATATGAAAAACTATATAAAGGAAAAGCTAAAGGTGGAACTGTCTATGTTGATGGTAGTCGTGATTCACAAGTACTATCGCTTACTAATGATGAAGCTCCACAAGAACAATTAGTATTAAGTGAAGAAATTAAACCTTCTAAAAATAAAGAAACAACAGAACTAAGAGCTGATCGTCAAGATAGAAACATCGGAACAGAAATTGGAGATATTTGTCCAATTTGCCTTGAAGGTACTGTTGAAGAAATTGGTGGATGTAACACTTGTACAAATTGTAATGCTCAATTAAAATGCGGTTTATAAGATAACTGAAAAGTTATCTTTTTTTTCGCAAAAAAAAGTAAGAGTTTAAATCTCTTACTAAAATTGCATATCTTCATCTTGATATGTATCTTCTAATACATGTGCACCATTCAATACTTGTTTTGTAAGTTTTGGTGTGTTAAATAATGTAATAACGCTATTATTCATATATAAGAATCCATGAATAGTACCTTCTGTTAATACAAATGATTCATCATCATAATTATCAGTTTTTAAATAATGTCTTGCTTTTGGATCAAAATGTTTATTTAAAAAGTTTTCTTTTGACATGAATAATTTTGGTTTTTGTGGATGGAAAAGTTTATATGAATTAAACCTTAAAAGCCTAACATTTTTATCTCTTTTCTCATATGCACGATATCTTTTCTTCATTATTTTAACATTTGGAATATATTCATTTGCATCTCCAATAATAGAACGATATTCTGTTTTAAATGGCCAAATAATATAATATTTATTTTTGTTTTTTTCAAAATCTCTATAAAAAACTTCTACTTTTCTCATTTCTAAATAATAGTTAAAAGCTAAAACAAACACTAGGGCTAAAACCATATAAGCAACCCTATTCCATGCCATAAAACTAGCTGAATCTTTTATAAAAATTGAATTATCAGCAAAGAATAAGAAATAATTAGCTACTACAATCGCAACAATTGCTACAATTAATAAAATAATACTTTTTACATAAAACAGTCCAATAAAATGAGCAAAATCTTTAATTGTTTTTATTTTACTCAATATTTTTTTAGTGCTTTCTAATTCATAATCAGACTTATCTATTTTTGTTTTACAAACTGGACAAGTCGGTTGCATTTCAATAATACTATTACAATTATAACATTTCATTTTTTCCACCTCTATTTATCAAACGCTTTTTCCCAATCACTTTTAAAGTTTTCAATACCTTTATCAGTTAATGGGTGATTAAACATCGCTTTAATTACTTTATATGGTATTGTTGCAATATCTGCTCCAGCTAATGCGCATTTACTAACATGCATTGCAGTTCTAATACTTGCAGCAATAATCTCTGTCTCAATACCATGCATTGAAAAGATATCACTAATATCTTCGATTAATTGAACACCATCATGATTAATATCATCAATTCTACCAACAAATGGACTAACATATGCTGCTCCAGAGCGTGCTGCCATTAAAGCTTGATTAGCACTAAATATTAATGTGACATTAACTTTAATTCCTTTATCACTTAAAATACGGCATGCTTTTAATCCCTCTTCAGTTATTGGTAACTTAATAACAATATTATCATCAATTTCAATAAGCTCCATTGCTTCTTCAACCATTTTGTTAGCTTCTAAACTAATTGGTTCAGCCGAAATTGGTCCATCAACTAATTTTGTAATTTCTTTGACTACCTCTTTGAAATCTTTTCCTTCTTTAGCAATTAAACTTGGATTGGTTGTTACACCACACACACACCCTAATTCACTTGCTTCTTTAATTTCATCTACATTGGCACTATCAATAAATAACTTCATCTTACCAACCTCCATTTACTTATTATAATATAAAAAGCATTGAATTACCAATGCTTTTTACAAAAATGAAACGAAATTGTTTTTGGTCCTGTATGAGCACCTAAAGTAGGTGATAATTCCATATATTCAAATTGTGAATTTGGAAACTCTTTTTTTATTGTTTCAGTTGGTGTATCTAATAGTGATTTATCATCAGTATAGATTAAATAAATAATTAAATCATCACTACCAATATCTTGTTTAACTTTACTTATGATACGAGAAATCATTTTAGAATCCGTTCTTGAGATTTCATATTTTTCAATATAACCACTTTTCGCAAGATATAATCCTATTTTTAATTTAATCATTCCAAAGATAGAGGCTGTAATATTATTAACTCTACCACCTGCTTTTAATCCATCCATATTAGCTGGTAAAACAAATAATAGAGAATTATCTTTTGCTTTTTCAAGATGTTCAATAATTTCTTCTACGCTTTTTCCTTCTTCAATCATCTTATTTCCAACTTCTGCCATTACTCTAAAAGCTCCAACACCTGTTCCAGCATCAACAACACTTATTTTTGATTCACCAATTTCCTGGGCAATCATCTTACCAGTAGCATATGTTCCTGACAATACTTCTGGAATAGTAAAATATATAATATGATCATATTCTTTTAAGATTTCATTAAATAATTCTGTTGTTTCACCAATATTTGGTTGCGATGTTAAAATTCGATTATTCTTTTCCCACAAACCATAAAAATCCATTGGTTTTATATCAACATTATCATGGTAAATTTTACCATTATCATTAATAATAAAAGGAGTAATTGCCACATTATATTTCTTTGCTTCTTCTGCATTAAGTACAATTGTACTATCAAAAACTAATTTTATTTTCATTTTTTTATATCCTCCATATTTTCAATAATTTGAGTTGCTAAAGCTAATATATCTTCACCATCTAAAGCATAATGTTTTTCTTTTGCTAATTTAATTATTTTAGAGTTTCTCATAGCTAATTGTTTGCTAACTTCACTATTATCCTCAAAATTAATAACATAAACTAAATCAAATAAATCTAAATATTCTTTAATATTTACTAAGCCATTTTTTAAATCACTAATATCACTATCTTGTTTAAATGATAAGTATTCATTTCCAATAATATAATACCTACTGTTTTGACATGATTGATATATTTTATCTAAAATGCTTAATTGATTATTTATTAAAGAATTACTATTATTATTTACTTCTTTAAAAATCGAAAAATCATCAACTAAATAATTTGTTTTTAGTTTTAAAACATTTAATAAAATGGATAATTTATCTTGATTATTACTCAATAATAAAACAGATTTATTTCTAATGTTTCTAAACTGTAAAACATTTTCATCAGATAAACTTTCATTTACAATATTTAATCCCTTTAAAAAATCAAATTCATTGTTGAAGGCAATCATTTTTGTATAAACTGTTTTAGCAAGTGCTTTTTTTAATTCAGCTTCATTTACCACTAATACTTTTGAATTAGAAAAATTTAAGTAATCATAGAATCGTTTTAAATTTATTTCTTTATTAATGTTTTTACTATTATTCAAAATAAAGATATCATAACTTGAATTAATACATTTGGTTGCTACATAGATATACTTTTCAATGCTTAATGAATTAACATCTATTAAATAAGCATTTTTTTCATATTCTAATGGTTCTTCAATAATGTTTAAAACTTGATGAATTGCTTGTATTTTAGCACTTCCTGGTTCTGTTACTTTATTATTTAATAATTTAGAAACATAACCTTTAGATACTCCTGTTTCCTTTGCTAACCATGAAACGCTTTTCCCTTGTTTTTCAAGAGCATCTTTTATATATTGAAAGTTTTTCATATTAACACCTCGTTTATTATAATAAACATTTTATTGAATAATGTCAATATATTTTCATTTATGAAACAAAAAAGAATTCATTAATTGAACTCTCATTTTATATTTTCATAAATATTTTTTATTATTTAGTTATTTAAATAAAATAAAAAAGATAAAAAATTTATCTTTCTTATCAAATATTTATTTTATTCTTTATCATCATTGTTCATTAGTTTTTCTCTGATTTTATCACTTAACATTTGTTGAAACTCAGGATGTTCAGTTAAATATTTTTTAACATTTTCACGTCCCTGACCAATTTTTTCACCTTCATAAGAATACCAAGCACCTGACTTGTCAATTATTTCTAATTCTGTTCCAACATCAACAAGCTCACCAGTTTTTGAAATTCCCTCACCATACATAATATCAACTTGTGCAGTTTTGAATGGAGGTGCAACTTTATTTTTAACAACTTTAATATTAGTACGATTTCCAATTATATCAGTACCATTTTTTATTGCTTCACTTCTTCTAACTTCTAATCGAACAGAAGAATAGAATTTTAAAGCACGTCCACCAGGAGTTGTTTCTGGGTTTCCAAACATAATCCCAATTTTTTCTCTTAATTGGTTGATAAAGATAATTGTGCATTCTGATTTATTTAATAAACCGCTTAATTTTCTCATTGCCTTTGACATTAATCGAGCTTGAAGTCCTATTGTTGCATCGCTCATTTCTCCATCTAATTCTGCTTGAGGCACAAGAGCTGCTACAGAGTCAACAACAATCAAATCAATTGCTTGTGAGCTTACTAAGATTTCAGCAATCTCTAAAGCCTGCTCACCACTATCAGGTTGCGATAAAATTAGCTCATCAACATTAACACCTAAGTTTTTTGCATAAACTGGATCTATTGCGTGTTCTGCATCAATAAATGCAGCTTTTTTCCCTTGTTTTTGAACTTCAGCAATCGCATGTAAACTAAATGTTGTTTTCCCACTTGATTCTGGACCATAGATTTCCACAATTCTTCCTTGAGGATATCCACCTATTCCTAATGCTAAGTCAAGTGTTAAAGAACCACTTGGAATTACTCCAATATCAACATGTGCTCTATCTCCAAGCACCATAATTGATCCTTCACCATATTGCTTTTTTATTTGTTTTAATGATGCTTCTAATTTAGCATCTATTTCTTTTTCTTTTGCCATACTCTAACCTCCCATATAATATTTACATTTAATTTTTATATTCCTATTTTTTTAATAAATTAATATTTTTGATAAAATAATCTATCCCTGATACAACTGATAATAAAGTTGTTAAATAAGCTAGATAAGTTAATGGTTTTGCTAATTCAACATTTGGTAAAGCAAACAATAATATTAAACAAATCATCACCATTTGAAAAACTGTTTTTAATTTACCATAAATACTTGCTGCCACAACAACATTATTTTCAACACATAACAACCTTAAAGTATCAACCATAATATCTCTAGATATCATTATAATAACTAGAATCACTGGAAGATGATTACTAGAAACTAAATAAATTAATACTGAATCGACTAATAATTTATCAGCTACTGGATCTAGAAACTTCCCTAAATTTGTAATCGTATTAGTTGAACGTGCAATATAACCATCAAGAGCATCAGATAATGATGCAATCGCAAAGACAATTAATGATGCAAAATATGGTAGGTACATTTCTATTCCAAACAAATTAATCGTTGTATTTATTTCATAATCATGATAAGGAAACAATAATATTACTAAAATAAGTGGTATTAAAAAAATTCTAAAAATAGTTATTTTAGTTGCTGTATTAATTTTCATTTATATCAAACCTCTTTGAAATTTAAACCCCAACTAATAAAGTTGAGGTTAATATTATTTAAATAAATTGCTTCCAGAATAAGAATCCTAAATAACAAACTAGTGCTATTATGATAATCGCTAATAAGTAATCAATTACTTTATCACGCTTAATTTTCTTCTCATCCTTTTCATCAACAGCTACCTTGCTATCGCCTAAAGCTTTTGCAATTTTTAAATCCATAGATGTTTTTGATGGGTCTTCCATATTCAAATTAGAAGATTGCAAATCTTTTTCAAGTGTAGCTAAAATGCTATCATCTTGTTTTGTTATTTCCTCAATACTGAAACTTGGTCTATCATTAGTAATTGTTTCTTTTTGAGTAGGTTGTTCAACAATAAGTGGTTCATCAACTATTTCATCAGTTATTTTTGTTTCAGTTGCTTGTGGTTTGAAAATTGGTTCATCTTCTTCTTTAGAAACAGTTTCAATTTCAATTCCACTTGTTAAATCAATAACAGCAGTTGAATCAAATTTATCATCTTTAGTTTGATTAAAGAAATTATTATCTGGATTTTCATGAATAGTTGGCATATCAACATCTGCAAGTTCATCATTATCACTAGGTGCTTCATCATTAATTTTTTGAATATCTTCTAAAATCGAACTATTTAATAATGGCTCAATATCTGTAGCACTAGTTTCATTTACATTTAAATTATCTTCAATAGTATTATTTGAAACTTCTGGCTCAAAGTACTCATTTAAATCAACTTCAACACTTTGATTAATTTCATCAATTAATTGATTAATTTCATCATTTGTTACCTCTGGTTGAGTTTGTTCTTCTCTTATTTCATTATTTACTTCAACACTTTCAACAGCAGGATCAACTTCCATTGATTTAACATCATAATCTTGTAAGTATTTTTTTACTTTACCAGGATCCATTTGTGGAGTTGCTTGAACTGGTTCTTTTGGTTGAACAACATAATTTTTAGCATCTTCTTGAAGATTAACTAAAAGTTCGTTTTTATTTAAACCTAAAAAATCAGCATAACTTCCTACAAAAACTTGTTGATAGAATTCTTGATTTTGAAAAAACGAGAAATCACCTTTCTCTATCGCATCAACATATATTTTTTGTATTTTTGTTCCATTTACAACATCATCAATTGTTAAACCACGAGATTCACGCTGCTCTTTCAGTAAATTTCCCACACTATTCATTTAATCACCTCATATTTTTTCATAAGTAAAAACTATATTCCATCTTGATTATACCATACTAATTGATTACTATACAATAACAAAATTTTAAAGCATATTCTTTCTTTTTAATATTATATATAAAATTACCGTTACAAACACTGAAAACAAACCGACAAATTCAGTTGATTGAAATATTGCTGGCAATACTTTTAAATCTAAATTTATTCCATAAAAACTATAAATCATCGTTGGAACAGTTAAAAGAATTGTAATACTAGCAAGTATTTTCATAGTATTATTCAAGTTATTTGATATTAAACTAGCAAAAGCTTCACGAAGCCCAATAATGATACTAATATTAATATCAGTCATATCAGTTGCCTGGTTAATTTCAATTAGTGTATCTTCTAAAAGATCACTATCATCTTCAAAACGATGAACCCATTGAAATCTATTAATCTTTTTCAAAACACTCTCATTAGACCTTAAAGCCGATTTAAAATAAACTAGAGTTTTCTCTAATGACAATAATTCAACAATAGCTTTATTATTTGGAGAAGTTTTCATAGTTTTTTCAATGTCTAAAGAAATTTTATCAATTTTTTGCAATGCTTTTAAATACTCTTGTGCCATATAATACATTATTTGAATCATTAATTTATTTTTTCTTAGCGTTGATACAATTCTAATGTTTCGATTCACTAGATTATTAATACAGCTAACACTTTGTGGAGCTATCGTAATAATATAATCATCCAAAATTACAATTCCTAATGGAATAGTATCATAATATAAATTTAAGTCATCATCAAATGATTCATTAACAACGTTTACAACAATTAAGAACTGATCATCTTCACGCTCAATTCTTGGCATTTCCTCTAAATCTAAAGGCGCACTTAAAAAGTCGTAATGGCATTGCGTTTTCTTAAAAACATTCATCATTTCTTCTTTAGTTGGTTCTTCTAAATGAATCCAGCAATCTGGTTCAATTTGTTCAATAGTATCTAATTTAATTCCATTGTTTCTAAAAATTGTAAGCATACCATCACCATCCTTAATATAAAATATCTAAATATCATAAGCCATGTTTTGTTCTCTAATTTAGAGCGACAATCATTTATCTATGTATTACTACATCCCAAAAGTAAGTTCATTTCCTTCTTTTGAGTGCCCCTACCATAATTTGGGTTTCTCTTTTATGGGGTTTACCTCGTTCCACCTAAAAAGTTTCCTTTCTAGCTTCGTCACTGTGGCACTTTTACAGACGCCATCCATATTTAAAAAAACTTAGGATTTTGTTCAGCCTTCAGTATTACTACTGACTAGATTTATTTTTTCATCTAGCACAAACACTACAAACATCTCAGTTTGTAAGAGCATGGACTTTCCTCTATAATCTAAAATTACAGCGATTGTCTCAATTTAGATATCTTTATTTTTGATTATAAACTTCTTGTTCTAATTTAGATAACCTTTTTAAAATATCAATAGTATTAATTTGTTCAGTTTGTACCATTTCATTTGATACTACTTGATTTTTTAAAGTTGCTTCTAACTCTTTTACTAAATTCTCATTTCTTTCTTGTAATGATTTAATATGTTCTAAATGTTCATTAACTATTTTCTCAAATAAAAGATAGTCCTCATAAACAATATCTAAAAACATATCAACTTGTTTAGCACTATACCCTTTGATATCAACATCAAATTCTTTGTCTAAAATAACTTCACTATTTAATTTAAGTTGTTCCATAATTTAACCCCTTACATTATAATATATCGTACCTATCTATTATACATTTTTATAAAAATGTTTTCAAGTATAACTAATTCTATTATAATGTAAATAGGAGGTTTTAAAATGATAAAATATCCAAATAAAAAAAGTATTGATACTATTCAACCTAAAAATAAAAATAGTTCTAATCGAGGAATGTCATTAGAAAAAGATTTAGATTCGACAAATAAATACTATTTACATTCAAATAAAGCCAATATTCACAAAAAACCAACACCTATTCAAATAGTAAAAGTTGATTATCCAAATCGACAAGCGGCTAAGATAACTGAAGCTTATTTTAAATTGCCATCAACTACAGATTACAATGGTGTATATAAAGGATATTATCTTGATTTTGAAGCAAAAGAAACAAGAAATAAAACTAAGTTTATCCACGCAAATATTCATAAACATCAAGTTGAACATTTAGAAAGTGTTATTAATCATGGTGGAATAGCCTTTTTTATAATTAAATTTACTACTTATGATGAAGTCTATCTTTTGAGTGCACAAATTGTGATTAACTCCATAAAAAGTGGTGAAAAATCACTTAGCTATGATATAATAAGCACTACTGGTTTTCTAATTAAGCAAGGATATAATCCTCGCATTGACTATTTAGAAGCAGTTGATAAAATTATAAATTCGAGGTGAAACGATGAACAATAGAAAAGCTAGACAAAGTTTAATTGATAAAGTAAATGCTGATTTAAATAGCAATCAAGACAATTATAATAGAGCCTACCCTGTTGATCACGAAGAAAACTATGAAGATTTTAAAACTGAAGAAATAAAAGTTGATAAAGTCAATAAATCTGAAAAAGGTTTATTTAACAGGATAAAAAACAGTTCCTTTTTAAATAAAATATGGAATACTTTCTTTTCAAGTAAACACATAGAAAATAAAACAATAAGATATTTTGATAGATTCTTAAAAGTTTGTTTTAACATTTGTTTTTTAGGGTTAATTATTATTGCTTTAATAATAATAACAAGCCCTAATCAATTTACAAAAGAATTAATTTATCGAAATAATGATACGATAGTTTATGATAGAAAAAATAAAGAAATCGGAAAAATTTCTCAAAAAAGAGAAAATGGAGAAAACGTTTTAAATATAAGTTATGATGAAATGAATCAAGGAATTATTAACTCAGTTGTTGGTACAGAAGATGCTACATTTTTTAAGCACCATGGTTCAGATATTATTAATACCTTAGAAAGTGGTTTTAAAACAGTAATCTTAAGAAATTCTAAAGCAGGTGGAAGTTCAATTACCCAACAAATCATTGGTGAAACTCATGTTGGTCGTATTGGTAATTCATCAGTAACAAGAAAAATTAGAGAAATCTTTTTATCTGGAATTGCTGAAACACAACTATCAAAAACTCAAATTTTAACATCATACTTAAATTACTTTGAGTTTGGGCAAGGAAATGTTCGTGGTATTGAATTAGCAAGTAAATATTTCTTTGATCATAGTGTTTATGAAATAGACTATGTTCAATCATCAATTTTAGTTGGGACTTTAAATATGCCATCAGCCGCTAATCCATTAGGAACAGCAACTGAAAATGGTTATGTAAATGAATCTCAAAATCGTTTAGAAGATGTTTTATTAGCAAATAAAAATCAAGGATACATTAAAGATAGTGAATATTATTTACTACAACAAGTTAAGGTTGCTAATGAAGTTAACTTTAATAAAAAAACAACATCTAATCCTTATCAAGCCTATATTGATGTGGTAGCAGATGAGTTACAAACTAAATATAAAGTTGATCCATTCGTTAAATCATTAAAGGTTTATACTACAATGGATACAAGCGCACAAAAATATGCAAATGAATTAACTAAGAAAAAACACGTTAGTGTACCAAATGATAAATTGAATTTTGGATTTATTGTTAGTAAAACTCAAACTGGTGAAATTGTTGCCTTGAGTGGTGGTAAACAATATCGAAAAAATGGTGCTTATTTATTTAATAATGCCATTGATAATGCACAACATCCTGGTTCAGCATTTAAACCAATAATCGATTATTCTCCAACATTTGAATTTCTTCATTGGGGAGATCGTACACCAATTAGTAATGCTCGATATTATTATCCAAATACAGGACAAGAAGTATATAACCACGATCGAACAAGTGGTGGTATCTTTACTATGGATCAAGCAATCGCTACTTCAAGAAACTTAACTGCTTTACGAGCAATGGAAGCTGTTTATGAAAAAGAAGGCTTTGCTACATTAACTGAATATTTAAATCGTTTTGGATTTAATTTTAATTCTAGTGAAGTTGTTCCTGCCTATGGATTAGGTGGTTTAGAACATGGTGTAACGCCACTTCAAATGAATGCAGCGTATCAAACTTTTGGAAATGGTGGTTATTATATTGAGCCATTTACAATTAGAGAGTTTGTTGATGAAAGTGAAAATGTTACAAAAAATACTACTGAAAAGAAAAAAGTAATTGATGAAAAAACAGCCTTTATGACATCTACTACTTTAGAAAGATCAACTAAAGTATCTGGAACTTATGTTTCAACAGCAAATTACAATAGTTCTCCTTATGCAGCTAAAACAGGAACATCTAACTGGGATGATTCTGGTGAACAATATGGAATTCCAAATCTATCTCCTAAAGATACTTGGTTTGTTGGATATACAACTGAATATACAATGAGTTCTTGGGGTGGATATGATACTAAAGATATTGAAAAAGGATACTATCCTGATTATGCTAGTGGTGCTCATGATTATTCAGCAAAATTATGGGGAGCAATGATGAATAAACTTTCAAATGGTAAGGAAAAATCATGGTTAGAAATGGATTTACCAGAAGGAATTGTCAAACGTTCTTTTGATACACAAACTCCACCACCATACAAAGTTTCATATTCATCAAGTTACAATAATACTGGATATTTCTATGCAGATAATGTTCCAAAAGGATATTCAAACACTTTTGATTCATCAAGTTTAAATGTTAAGTTAAGCGCATCACAAAACAGCGTATCTGCAACGTTTAGTTCTGCGCCAAACGGATATACACAACATTTAAAAGTTGGTTCAAAATCAGCCTCTGGTTCAAGTTCACTATCATTAAGTGCAAATGATTATGATATAGTTAGTGCTTACTTCTCACATAATGGAAAGCAATATGCAACAACAAGCAAATGTTATTTCAATGGGAAATTGTATAATAATTGCCCTAAAAAACAAGAAGAAGACAATAACGATAATAATGAAAACGAGGATGAGGAAAACACTGAAGAAACACAGCCAACTAGTTTTTCAGATAAATTCATTAATAAACTTAATATCTTAGCAAAGAAAATCAAATTTTAATTACTATAGTCATCGACTATAGTTTTTTATTTTATTTAATTATTTTATGTGTTATAATTACATATAATATATATGTAAGGAATGAACTTATGGCGAAAAAGAAAAACAATAATAAAAAAAATAGACCATTACCAATAAAAATATTAGATATTTTCTTAAATATCAGTTTTTTTGGTATGCTGATTGTGATTGGATTTGTTATTTATTCGTATGTAAATTTACCAAAACTTGATTTGGATAATATGGTTAGACCAAATGATAGTTATGTTTACGATAAAAACAATAAACTAATCGGAACAATTTCACGTAAAAAAGAAAACCAAGAAAATGTAAATTATAATCAATTAAACCAATCAATAATTAATACTTTAGTTGGTACTGAAGATTCTACTTTTTTCACTCATTATGGAGTAGATATTATCAATACTGCTGAAAGTGGTTTTAAATCGATTGTTGGTAGTGCAAAATCAGGTGGTAGTTCAATAACTCAACAAATTGTTGGTTGGTCACATCTTGATCGAAATAAAAAAACAATTACTAGAAAAGTTGATGAAATACTTCTTGCATTTAAAGCTGAACGTGAAATAAATAAAGAAGAAATAATGGAATTATATTTAAACTATTTCTTCTATGGAAAAAATAATATTCATGGTATTGAAAAAGCAAGTGAGTTCTTCTTTGATAGAGATGCTTATGAACTTGACTTTGTTCAATCAGCATTAATGACTGGAACATTAAATGCTCCTTCAACATATAATCCTTTAGGAACATATAGTAGTGAATTAAAACAATATATAAACTATTCAAAAGAAAGATTAGATAATGTTTTAATGGCTAGTAAAAATCAAGGATATATACCAACAGAAGAATATTATTTACTACAACAAGTTCAAGTTGAAAATACTGTTAAAATTAACGATATTTCCAAAAGCAATAAATATAATTCATATATTGATTTAGTTCGTCGTGAAATGGAAAGTAAATATAAAGTTGATTTAACAAAAACTTCAACAAAGATTTACACTAATATGGATAAGAAAGCACAAAATCATGCTGATAAAATTATTAAGGGTAAAATTGCTGGAGCCGAGCTTCCAGATAAAGATATGAACTTCGGTTTTGTTTTAACAAGAACAAAAACTGGTGCAATTACTGCAGTTGGTGGTGGAAGACAATATAAGAAAAATGGATCAATGTTGTTGAATAATGCAATTGATTTAAAACAACAACCTGGTTCAGCATTTAAACCAATTATTGACTATGCTCCAACCTTTGAGTTTTTACATTGGCCTAATAAAGCACCAATTAGTAATGCTGCAATGAAATATCCAGGATCAAATACACCTATTAGAAACTATGATGGTAAAACTGGAGGTGTCTTAACAATGGATAATGCAATTAAAACATCTCGTAACTTAACGGCTGTTAGAGCAATGGAAGCAGTTGTTAATAAAGTTGGATTTAATGGTTTAAATAAATTCTTAACTAGTCTTGGATTTGAATTTAAAGATAGTGAAATGGCTTATGCTTATGCATTAGGTGGTACTGAAACTGGGGTTAGCCCAGTTCAAATGAATGGTGCATATCAAGCATTTGGAAATGGCGGAAAATATATTGAACCATGGTCAATTAGATACTATGTTAATCAAGATACAGGCAAAACTGTTAAAAATCCTACTAAGCCAGTACAAGCTATTGATAAAAGAACAGCATTTATGTTATCTACAACATTAGAAACAGCATCTCAAGGTTCTGCCTTATTAAGTGCAGCTAATTATTCAAGCTCACCTTATGCTGGTAAAACTGGTACTTCAAACTGGGGTACTGAGGGAGCTCAATACGGTATTCCAAACTTAGCACCAAAAGATTCATGGTTCTCTGGATTTACAAGTGAATACACTTTATCAGTATGGAGTGGATTTGATGCTAAAGGAATTAAAAAAGGTAAATATCCTGCTTGGGGAAGACAACATGACTATGCTGCAATTGTTTGGGGTTCAATGATGAGAAAAGTAAGTAATGGTAAGGAAAAATCCTATCTAAGTAAAAAAGCGCCTGAAGGTATTGTGCAATCATCATTTGATGCATCAACACCTGCACCATTTAAGTTTGCTGCTAGAGGTTCTAAATCGGCTGTTGGTTACTTCTATACTGATAACTTACCAAGTGGTACAGCTGCTCCAAAAATTAGTGAAGATGATTTCCCAGCTATTAAAATATCATATAGTAATGGTAAACTAACTGTTACATTTGGTGATGTTGATTTAACTGGTGTAACTAAAACAATTAAAATAGGTAATAAAACAGCAAGTAGAAGTGGAACTTACAATATTGGTGAGGGCGATACTTTCATAGCTTACTATACTTATGATGGTAAAGCATACGCAACTACTTCTGGATATATTAAAAATGGTAAAAAAGTTAATTATTAACAAATAAATATTAATTAAAAAATGATTGAATTTGCATAATGAGTTCAATCTTTTTTTATCTTAAATTTTATTTGTTTTTTTATTGATTAATAATATAAACTGCTATATAATAGTATTGCTAAACAAAAAGTTTTATAATATAAACAAGGAGGCTGACAATGAAAAAACTTATTGAATTAAAAAACATTTCTAAAAGTTATGATGAAAATGAAATTTTAAAAGACTTTAACTTATATATAAACGAGAATGAGTTCATCACACTTGTTGGACCATCAGGATGTGGAAAAACTACTCTACTAAGAATAATTGGTGGTTTTGAATCAGTTGATGAGGGACAAGTTATTTTTGATGATAAAGATATTACAAAGCTAGAAGCAAACGAAAGAAAGATTAACACTGTTTTTCAAAAATACGCTTTATTTCCACATTTAAATGTCTATGATAATGTGGCTTTTGGTTTGCGTATGAAAAAGAAAAGCGAAGAAGAAATTGAAAAACTGATTGATTGGGCATTAAAATTAACTAACTTAGAAAAAATGAAAACACGTTCAATTGATAGTTTATCAGGAGGGCAACAACAACGTGTTGCGATTGCACGCGCTATTGTTAACAAACCTAAGGTATTATTACTTGATGAGCCACTTGGAGCACTTGACTTAAAACTTCGTCAAAATATGCAATATGAGTTGAAAGAACTTCAAAAAGACCTTGAAATAACATTCGTTTTTGTAACTCACGATCAAGAAGAAGCATTAAGTATGTCAGATACAGTTGTTGTTTTAAATGATGGTGCTATCCAACAAATTGGAACACCTGAAGATATTTATAATGAACCTAAAAATAGATTTGTTGCTAATTTCATTGGTGAATCAAATATTATCGAAGGTCGTTATTTAGGAAATAAGCAAGTTGAGTTTGAGGGTGCAATTTTTGATTGCGTTGATACAAACTTTATCGAAAATGAAATATGTGATGTTGTTATTAGACCAGAGGACTTTGATGTTGTTGATTTTGATAAAGCAAAAATCGGTGGTGAAATAACTGATAAAGTATTTAAAGGTGTTCACTATGAATTTTGTTTAGATATCAATGGTAAAGAATATATTGTTCATGCATATGAAGATAAAGAAGTTGGTGAAAAAATTGGTTTAAGTGTTGATCCATTTGAAATTCATCTAATGAAGGTAAATAATAATGAAACAGCGTAGTTTAATTTTACCAGTATATGTTATCTGGTTAATTATTTTAGTTTTCATTCCTTTTCTTTTAATGTTATTTTTAGCTTTCACTAAAACAAAAGGTCTTGATTTAACACATATCACTTTTTCATTAGATAATTTTAAAGATATTTTAGACCCAATTTATTTTGATGCTTATAAAAACTCTATTGTTTTATCAACGATTGCTTCTTTATTATGCTTACTTATTGGCTATCCTGTTGCCTATATATTAACAAAAATCAAAAGCAGCAAAACTAGAAATATTCTTCTAGCTATGTTTGTTTTGCCAATGTGGTCAAATATGTTATTGCGTATTATTGGCTGGGAAATATTATTCAACCCTAGTAGTATTTTAAATAGTATCGGTATTAGCTTTGACTTAATAGGAAGTCCATTTGCAATAATAATCGGTATGGTTTCAACTTATTTGCCTTTAATGATATTTCCAATTTATACATCATTAAACAAACTAGATAATTCATTAATTGAGGCTAGTTATGATTTAGGCGCATCTAAATTTCAAACATTTAAAAGCGTTATTTTACCATTATCACTACCAGGTATTTATAGTGGCTTTACTATGACATTTTTACCAAGCGCTACTAATTTTGCTTTACCTGAAAGGTTAAGTGGTGGTAATATAACTCTTTTAGGTAATATTATTAACAGCAATTTTGGTAAATCATTTAATTATGGTTTTGGTAGCCTATTATCAGTTATTTTAATTGTTATTATCTTTATTGTCATGATTTTTATTAATAAAAAAGATAAGGATGGTGATTTATTATTATGATAAAAAAAATATCTAAATTTTCAACAATTTTTATTACACTAGCAATACTTTATATTCCAATATTAATAATTTGTTTTTTATCGGTTAATGATTCACTTAGACCTTATGAGTTTAATGGTTTCACTTTAAAATGGTATCTTCAAATTTTCAAAGAAAAAACATTATATCAAGCCATTTTAAATACATGGGGAATTGCTCTTTTAGCAACCGCTATTTCAACAGTGTGTGGAACTTTTATTGCACTAGCAATCTCTTCTTTAAAACAAAAGCATCGACAATTAGTAATTTTCTTAAACAATATGCCAATTTTAAATGCTGACATTGTTACTGGTATTTCACTTATGATTGTCTTTAGTTTTTTAGGTTTACATTTTGGTCGCTATACAATGTTGCTAGCCCATATTTTCTTTTGTATTCCATTTGTAGTCTTAAGTATTATGCCACGTTTAAAAATGATGGATGAAAACTCTTATGATGCTGCTAGGGATTTAGGTTGTACTCACTTTCAAGCAGTACGTAAGGTAATCTTACCTGCTATTAAAGTTGGAATAATTAGTGGTGCTTTAATTGCCTTTACAATGAGTATTGATGATTTCATTATTTCATATTATACTACTGGTGATGGATTTTCTAACTTTTCAACTTGGATTTACTCTAGGTTAAATCGTCGAACATTTAGTCCAGCTGCTTATGCTTATAACACTATTATCACTCTTGGTTTATTGATTACTTTAATTTATATTAATTTAAAAGGAGATTCAAAAAATGAAAAAAATAACTAATTTATTTTTAATTTCTTTATTTCTTTTTATCTTATCTAGTTGTGGTGTTAATACTGCAAATGAAAGCTTATACATCTTAAATTGGGGTGATTATATCAATTATGATTTAATTACTAAATTTGAAGAAGAAAATGATGTTGAGGTTATCATTACTGAAGTAGAATCAAATGAAGCAATGTATGAACAAATAAAAATGAATCGTACATCATTTGATATTGCTATTCCTAGTGATTATATGATTGACCAATTAGCACAAGAAAACTTAATTAAAGAAATAGAATTTGATAAACTAAAAAAATATAATAAAAATAATTTTTCAAAATTAGCATTGAAACATGGCCCAAAATCTGGTGATTATATTCCTTATTTCAACGGTACTTTAGGCATAATGTATAATACAAAAAACATCAAAAATATTGAAACCACTATAAAAAAATATGGATGGGAAGTTTTATTTGATAAAAATATTCTACCAGATGCAAAGATAGGTATGTATAATTCTAGTCGTGATGCTTTTGCTGCTTCATTAATGAAAAATAAGATTAGTATTAATACAAAGGATAAAAACGACTTAGATGTTGCTTATAAAAGCCTTAAAGAGATGTCGTATACAAGTTATGGTGATGATAATTTAAAGAAAAATGTTGTTACGGGAAACTTAGACCTTGCTTTAGTTTATTCTGGTGATTATTACGAAGAGTTAATAGTTGCTACTGATGAAGAAAATGATATTAATTTTTCTTATTATGCTCCACCAACAAACAATTATTGGTTAGATGGCATGGTAATTCCAAAAGATTCAAAAAATTATGAATTAGCTCATAAATTTATAGACTTTATGCTGGAAAAAGAAAATGCGATTTCAAATGCTGAATACATTGGCTATGCTTCTCCTCTTACTAATGTAATGGATTATTTAAGAAGTGATAGTGAATATGATTATTTAACATCTAATCCTTACTATGATCCAAGTATGATTAAAGGATTAAATGCTGAGTCGTTTAAATTTCTTGGTGTTGATTATATGATATCTTTAGAAGAATTATTTACTAAATCAAAGACAAAATAAAACTAGCTTTTTTGGCTAGTTTTTTTTATATTAAGATTGTTAATTAGATAACCTATTAAATAGCCAATACATACTAAGATAATTTGAAATATATCAATACTTAAGTTAGTTATGTTTAATAAGTTAAACAAAATTATTAGGCATAAGTAAGCGAATATTGTTATTAAAAAATAATAGTGTTTTTTAAAAATAGGATAAAAGAAAATAAAACTCATTAAATAAAGATGACTATATACCATAAAAAAAGTATTTAAGCTTTTTAAAGGATAGTTAAATAAATTATAAAAATAAAATGATAAACGAGAAACAACATTACTCTCAAAAAGGTAATTATCTCCTTTTTCAATAATAAATATTTTAAAAATACCAATAAGAATTAAAAAGTAGATTATCTTTTTTAATATATCAAATACTTTAATATTTTTTATCAAACAACATAAAAATAATGCAATTAGTAAATATATCACTCTAATTGAAATAGTAAAATTATTAAATGATAAAATATCTAATTCATAAAATAATAATTGTAACAACATTATAAAACCTCTATTCAAAAATATTATAGCATAAAAAAAGATGAGTTTTTAAAACTAACTCATCTTTATCGTTCTTTGTAGTGCCGATATAATTATTGGGCAAACAACTGCGGCTAAAGCAATTTCAATCCAACCATTAACAGTTACAACTCCAATAAGTAAAGCGATAAATCCTCCAGTAAAGATATTTTGTCCAAAAATATACATCATAGCAATTACTAAAGTTGTATGGAAAATTGTTGAAATAATTACTGATAATAATTTTGCAGTATAATCATTCTTTAATTTTTCAGATAAAAACTTATACAACCAATATGCAAGTAATGCGAATAAAATTCTTGGTACAATACTAACAAGTGGATTTTGAAACAACATATCTACTGGTGTTAGTGGTCTAAACATCGCTACTAACCAACTAGATATTCCAAATGTAGTTCCAGAGATTAATGCTAGATTTCTATTCTTAAATGTCATAGCACCAACTAAAACTGGTATATGGATTATTGTTACATCAACTAAGTTAATTTTAAGGTAACCTAATTGCGGTACTGCTGCCATTAATAAAATAATAGCCATAATCATTGAGCCAAAGGCCAATTCTCTTGTTTTTTTCATTTTTCCTCCTACTATTGTCCACTAGGGGTACAATGTAATAAATTTTTGACTTCACTTTCATCTAATAAACGATAATCACCTAACTCTAGACTTGAATCAAGTTCTAGGTCTTTGATTTTTAAACGCTTTAATTCTAAAACATTCAAACCAATTGCATTTACCATTTTCTTTATTTGATGAAATTTACCTTCTGAAATCTCAATTCTAATAATTGAATAATCTGTTTTTTCTTCAATTAATTCAAGATTAGCTGGAAGGCATTTATAGCCATCATCAATTATAACACCTTTTTTAAAATATTCATAGTCACTTGACTTAATTTTACCATCAACTATCGCCTCATAAAGTTTCATTATTTTCTTTTTGGGCTTTGTAATACTATGCGAAAATGCACCATCATTTGTTATCAAAAGTAATCCAGTTGTATCAATATCTAAACGACCAACACAAAATAAATTACAATGATTATATTCTGGAATTAAATCAAAAACAGTTTCATGAATACGATCATGATTAGCACAAACATATCCTTTTGGTTTATTCATCATTAAATAAATATCTTTATTATATTCAACGATAAAATCATCAACAATTATCTCATCATTATTTTCATCAACTTTAAAATCATCATTTTTAATAATAATTCCATTTACTTCAACTAAACCACTTCTAATAATTTTTTTAACATCTTTTCTTGTACCAAAACCACTATGAGCTAATAATTTATCTAATCTCATTTTTACTTCACCACACTTAAGATACGATTTTTAATATGGTCTGGAATTAAATTTAATTTAAAAGCAATAAATGAATAAATAATAATTCCGATACTATATAATAATGCTGTTTCGCTTAAAACACCAATAAATGTTGTAGTTTTTAAAGCATTTGCTATAAAAGAAACTACAATATACATAATTGAACTCGCTCCAATACTTAAGAATAATGTCTTAAAAAATTTAGAATATTTAAGTCTAAATAAGTTTTTCAAAACAATCATTGAAGGAATAACTGATAATAGACAAGCAATTATACTAGATAAAGCTAAACCTAAGATACCAAATGAGCTAATTAAGAATAATGTTGAAATTATTTTAATAAAAGTAGAAAATCCAATAAAAACTAAAGCTCTTTTTCTTTGTGATAAAGATAGCATCATATTATCAACAATAATTGAAAAAGTATTTACAATAGCATATATTCCAAAGTAGTTAAAAATATATGAACCATATTCAGCATTTCTTCCAGCACTAATAATAAAGAAAGTTTCATAACTTGCTGCCATCATTAGTAAAACGATTGGCACTAAAACAACTACTGTACCATCTAATATTTTAGAGATTAAATCTCTTATTTTTAAACCATCACGCTGAGCGTAAGCCTCACTTAAATGTGGAACTAAAGCTACCGATAAACCTGTACTTATTGTCATTGGAATTGTAAGAAGCTTATTAACATTTGCACCATAGATAGTTGAAAACTCCTTAGCATCTTCCATATTAAAACCATTAGCTACTAATCCTCTAATTGTATACATTAAATCAATTAAATCATTTGATTGTGCTAATAAAATAACCATAATATATGGTAAAGAAATTGCAATCAATTCTTTATATAATTGTTTTATTGAAATATCTTCATTTGTCTTTAATTCATTTCCTTCTTTCATGTAGGCAATAAACATTCTTCTCAAACGACGATATTGAACAATTAAATAGAAAAGCGAAACAACACTTCCTAATGTCGCACAAAAGGTAGCAAAATAAACAGCAAATAAATTCGATACTATTCCAGAACCAGCTAGTAGTAAAATCGCAAGAATAAAAGTTGAATTAATAAACTGCTCAACAAGTTGTGACATTGAAGAAACTTGAATTTCTTTATATCCTTGAAAAAATCCTCTGATAACACTAATCATCGGTACAAAAACTAATGCTGTTGAAATAATTTTAATACCAGTAGAAACATTAGATAAAACTGTTGGATCAGTTGAAGAAGTTACAATTATTTTTGCTAATGGATTTGATAATAACATCATTCCACTTGCACAAACTATTCCAATTGCAAACATTAATAAAACATTAGTTCTTAACAATTTAAAACTAACGCTATAATTTTTATAGGCATTATACTTAGCTATCATATTTGCAGTAGCAAAAGGAATTCCTGCTGTTGCAATTAATAAAACATAAGCATAAATACGATAAGCAGAAGTAAAGATTATTTGTTGATCAACTTCTAAAAAACGATTAAAAGGAATTAAATAAATAAAACCTAGAACTTTAGATAAGAAAACCGCAATTGTACCCCACATTGCTCCTTTTAGTAATGAATTTTTACTCATTCAATCACCCCTAAACACCTAAACATTATAACATAAGAAACCATTAATTTAAACCACTATTTATTTCTTGAAAATAATATAATGACACAATTATTTTACAACTTTATTAGATAATGGGTGTATACTAGTAATTGTAATAACAGTTAAATAGTTATTACTTCATAATAAATTCCCCATAAAAAAGAATTTTCTATAAATTCTTTTTTTTCTGTCCACATTTAAAACACCAATGTTTCATAAGAAAAATACAACTTTGTTAATAAACACCGTTATAATATAGTTGTAATATTTAATAATAATATTCATAAATTTTCTCCAAAAAAAGAAAAGAGCGCAAATAGCGTTCTTTTTCTTTGTCTTATTTTATTTCACGATTTAAACTATCAATTTTTTTAGTTAGTTTATTATACTCTTCGATTTTTTTATTATATTTTTCAATTTTATCATTTTTGTTATATGTTTGAAGTTTTTTAATACAAGCAACTAATTCTTTTGCTGTTTTAACAACTTCATCACTAACTGCTTCATTTTCTTCACTCATATCTAAATCATCAATTTTTTGAATTGAAGCTTCTAATTCAACTAATTTTTCATTAAACTCTTTATCTTTTTTGTTAGTATAAATTTGTGTATTGATAATATCAACCATTTCATTTGCTGCCTCAACATATTCTTGTTGACCATCTTTTCCACATGCCGATAATACTAAAACTAAACATAATCCAAATACTTTAATAAATTTTTTCATAATATATTCCTCTTTCTATGTTAATTGTGGATCCCAATCTTTTGTTACATCAACCCACTCATAACAATTCCCATATTTTTCTAATTCTTCAACTGTTAATTTAATTGCAGAGTTTCCACTACCACAAGCTGGATATACAAAATCAAATCTTTTTAGTGATTCATCTAAATAAACTTTCATATCCTTTGTTATAAGACCAAATGGACAAACACCACCAATTTCATGTCCAGTTAATTCTTTAACTTGCTCAGGACTAAGCATTTTTGCTTTAGTTTTATATTGAGCCTTATATTTTTTATTATCTATTTTAGCATCACCAGCCATCACAATCATAAATGACTCTTCTTTTCCTTGAAAAGTCAGAGATTTAGCAATCTTTGCTTCAATAACACCTAATGCTTGCGCAGCAAGAGCAACTGTAGCTGATGAATCATCAACAATAATTATATCTTCTTCTTTACCAAATTCTCTAAAATAAGCCTGTACGTCATTCAAACTCATTGTTATACCTCCTCACATTGTTTATATTGTAGCAAGTATCAATGATTTTTTCAATTATCTATTAACAATTAATTGAGAAGTTTTTAATTTTCTAACAGTATGTTCATTATTTTTGTTGCGATAGTTTGAAACTTCACTATCACTATCTTCTACTCTAACAACTTGATCTGATTTTCCAATAGCTATAGTAAATTCAGGATAAAAATCATTAACGCCAATTAATTCTTTAGTTTTAATTCGATCAAAACTATATATTCCTAAACTTGAATATCCTTCAATATTTAAGTATTCTCTAATAATTTGACTAACAATTCCAATATCAATGCCAAAAATTGTACTATTTTTACGATCTTCATTAGAACCAATTATTATATAGGCAGATGGTGCTTGTTCATTAGCTATTTTGTGAGATGTTGGTAAGTTAGTCAAGTTAAACATTTCCATTGTTTTTTCATCATTAATAAATGCATATCTAACAACTTGTTCATTTCGAGCACTAGCAGCATATCTAGCGCATTCAATTGCATCAAATAAAACTTGATCATCAATTTTTGTTTTATACATTTCACGTTGAGTTCTTAATCCTTTTTGTAAATTTAAGTAATTCATATTTAATATCTCCTTTCATAGTATCCATAGTAAAATTATATCATTATTAAGCTAATAAATGCTATAATAAAGTGGGTGATAAAATGAAAACAGCAATCTTAAGTATTGGAAATGAAGTAGTTGAAGGTTTTGTAACAAATAGTAATGCCACGTATTTTGCTGCAAAATTAAATGAAATTGGTATAAAAGTAAATAAACATTTAACAATAATTGATACTAAAGAACAAATTACTGAAGCAATTAGTTATTTAAATAAAGAACATGATTTAATTATTGTTAGTGGTGGTTTAGGACCAACTGGTGATGATATTACTAAAGAAAGCATTGCTAGCGCATTAAATTTAGAGCTTAAATTAGATGAATACGAATTAAAAAAATTAAAGGATCACTTTGAAAAAAGAGGTTATCACTATACTGAGGTTAATAATAAACAAGCACTATATAGTGAGTTAGATACTATTTTAATTAATAACAATGGAACAGCAAATGGTTATTATTTTACAAAAGAAAGTGTTAAATATTGTATTCTTCCTGGTCCTCCAACTGAAAATAGAGTAATGTTTGATGAGTTTGTTAAAACATTAAGTAATAAAATTTTTTATGAAGAAAACCTATACTTAATTAATATTGGTGAAAGTAATGCTGAAACAATGATGAAACATCTTTATGAAATTTATCCCGATGTTTACATTGGTTGTTACATGCAAGATTTAGGGATAAATTATCGACTTAAATCAGATGATCAAAAACAACTAAATTTATGTTTAAATGATTTAAAAGATATTTTTAAAGATTATTATTTATGTTGTAGTGCTAATCCAATTGAATCGTTTGTTAAATTTCTTATCGAAAAAAATCTATCAATTAGTTTTGCTGAAAGTTGCACAGCTGGTTTAGCCTGTTCTTATATTGCATCAATATCTGGATCATCACATATTTTAAATGAATCTCTAGTAACTTATTCTAATGAAGCAAAAAATAAATATCTAAATGTTAATTGGGATATTTTAAATGATTATGGTGCAGTTTCAAGTGAGTGTGCAAATGCTATGGCACAGGGTTTATCTAAACAAACAAAAAGTAAGATAAATATTTCTATTACTGGTATTGCTGGTCCTACTGGCGGTAGTGAAAGCAAACCTGTTGGATTAGTTTATTTTACAACTAAAATTAATGATAAATCCTATAACTTTAAACAAATATTTAGAGGTGATCGTAATTTGATTAGAACTAGAGCTGCAAAGTATATTATTTTTGAAACATATCGTATCTTACAATGTACGATTTAATTATTGTTGGTGGTGGACCTTGCGCAGTAATGGCAGCAATTCAAGCAAGTAAGCGTAACAAAAAAATACTAATTATTGAACAAAATGATGATATTTTAAAAAAACTAGCATTAAGTGGTAATGGGCGTTGTAACTTAACAAACAATAAAAATCTTAAAGATTTCTTACAACACTTAGACAACAAAAAATATTTATATAATATAATTAAAGAATTTGAACCTAAAAAAATAATAAAGTATTTCACAAATTTAGGTGTTGAATTAAAAGAGGAAGATAATAATCGTATCTTTCCTAAATCAAATAAAGCACAAACAATAATTGATGCTTTAAAAAAAGAATTGATTAATACTGAAATTAATCTAAATGAAAAAGTTGAAGAAGTTGAAAATAAAAATAATATTTTTATTGTTACAACTAATAAAAATGTTTATAAAAGCACAAAACTTCTTTTAGCATGTGGTGGCATTAGTTATCCAGAATTAGGAAATAATATAGAAAATTATAATTTAGCTTTGAGTTTAAATCATTCACTTGTTAAATTAAAACCACAAGAATGTTCTATTAATGTTAAAATGCCACTTCCAGATTTAATGGGTGTTTCATTAGAAAACATTGAAATAACAATAAAAGATAATGACAAACATCTTCAAGTACTAAATGGTGATGTCTTATTTACTCATTATGGATTAAGTGGCCCAGGAATTTTAAATAGTAGTTTTTCTATTAATAATGCTACTTCAGACAAAATATTAATATCATTATCTTTATTCAATAAAAAATATGATGGTATTAAAAAAGTTATTCATGATGAAATAACTAATAATCCTACAAAAAATATTAAAACATTATTAAAAAAAGAGTTACCTAACTCTTTAATTAATTATCTTTTAAATAAGCATAATATTATTGATGTTAATAATGCTTACCTTAAAAAAGATACAATTAATAATTTAGCTCATGATTTAAGCAGTTTTACTTTTGAGTTTAAATCATTTTATAAACCACAATATGCCTTCTTAACTGGTGGTGGTATCAATTTAAAGGAAATTAATCCTAAAACACTAGAAAGTAAGTTAGTTCCTAATTTATATCTTGGTGGTGAAATGATTGATATTTGTGGAGAATTAGGTGGATATAATATTACCATTGCCTTAGCTTGTGGTTATGTAATTGGAAATAATTGTTAAAAGACTTAGATATCTTTTTGATTTTCTAAGTCTTTTTTAGCAAGCATTGCCCCTTTATGTTGTTTAATTGGATTTAATATAGGTTTATAGTTACGATAAATTCTACGTAATTGTTTTTTTGGTTTTCGATATTTTTCTCTTGTTTCAACTATTTTATTTTTAAGATTTTCACGACTTGCTTGTTTATACTGAGCAATTTCATCTAAGTAATCTCCTAATGTAATATGATGATTAACCATTTCTTCATAAATATCATGGTATTTTTTAGAAATATCTTTTAGATCAGTAGTTGCCATCTGAATAAAATTTAAGTTTATAATATAACTTCTTAAATTGATAAGGTTTGCTAGTGTGACAATTATATCAGCAATTAAAAAACTAGCGCTAACTACCATAAATACATTTAAGAACATTTCACTAAATGAATTAATAACATCTACAACTAATGGTTGAATTAACTTAATCATTATGACACATAGAATACCCCAATCTAATGAGTTTTCTAAACAAATATATCCCATAAAATTAAATTTCTTTTTTGTATAATCCCACCATCTTGTCTTAAATATTTTTTCTAAAATATATCCAGTAAGAAACTCTAAAATAGTAGCTAGAACTAATCCTAAGACAAATAACATTGACATATTATCGCTATATGGCTCTAAAAAATAAATAATTAAAACCATACCAATACCATAGATTGGACAAAGTGGTCCATTTAAGAAACCACGATTAACAAATCTCTTTTCTCTAATACTAAACAAAGTTGATTCCATACACCAACCAAAAAAGCTATATATTAAAAAAAATAAATAATATTGTTCCATCTCTTTCACCCTCTAATTACTGTATTATATCACTAATAATTTAGGATAACAATTTCAAAAAAACAAATAATATTTTATTAAAATATTAAATTAAAAAGTTTATTATTTTCTAAATGAATTACTATACTGTATTGTCATTGTTTTATTATTGCTTTTCTTTATTTAATAAAAACTATATGATACACTTAACTAAAGCAATAACAAAATATTTAATAATAAAAGGCATAATTATGAGTAATATCAAATTCGCATTTATTCTAACTGGAGGTGCAAAACACCCTAACCCTGAGTTTTTAATGTTTGAAAACAAAAACAATACAACTAAAATTTGTGGTGTTGATTCTATTGAAAGTGCATGTGAAGTAGCAAAAGATTTAGTTAAAGAGGGTTATAATTTAATTGAATTATGTGGCGATTTTCAAAAAGAAGGTGCTCAAGAAGTAATTGATGCAGTTGAGGGTAAAGCAAAAATTGGTTATGTAATTTATTAATTCTCTAGGCACTAAATACCTTTTTTGTTGTTAACAACATCCATAAATTTCCCTATTTGACTTTTGATTGTAGTTATTGTATAATTTAATGGCTATGGATTAACAGCAGTCTATTAAGTATAGAAGGCATGAAACATTTTAAAAGATTAGTAATTTGCTGTTAAATGAAAATCTGTTTGTTTCATCACTTTTAGAAAATGGTAGATTTGTTATTGTGTGGCTATACAATAATAAGAAAGAGGGTATAAATTATGGCAAGATATACTGGGCCATCTTGGAAATTATCTAGACGTTTAGGTTTCTCAGTTCTAGAAAATGGAAAAGAATTACAAAAAAGACCATATGCTCCAGGGCAACATGGTAAAGGTAGAAGAGTTAAATTATCTGAATATGGATTACAATTACAAGAAAAACAAAAAGTAAGACATATGTATGGAATTGGTGAAAAACAATTCAAGAAAACATTCACTAAAGCTAAGAGAGTTGCTCCTATTCATGGACACGGATTCTTATTCTTACTTGAATCACGTTTAGATAACATTGTTTATCGTATGGGATTATCAAATACAAGACGTGGTGCTCGTCAATTAGTTAATCATGGACATATTACTGTAGATGGTAAAAAAGTTGATATTCCATCATACATTGTAAAACCAGGACAAACAATTGGTGTTAAAGAAAAATCAAGAAATCATAAAGCAATCAAAGAAGCTTTAGAAGCTAGAGTTCATATTCCAGAATATGTAACATTTGATGAAAACAAAATGGAAGGTACTTATGTAAGACTTCCTGAAAGAAATGAATTAAATCCAGAAATTAACGAATCTCTAATCGTAGAGTTCTATAATAAGTAAAAATGATTAAACTACAATTTATTTGTAGTTTTTTTTATATCTAAATCTCTTTTTCTATCCAAAAAAACAATTATAAAAACTATTGTATTTTATGATTTAAAATAAACCATAAAAAAAACATATAATTTTCGTTGCAAAACTATAATTTTATGATATAATTAAATTAGAATTATTATAATTGATTTTAAAAAGGAGTGTGTAAAAGATGAAAGTCGGATTACCAAAAGAAATAAAAAACAATGAAAGTAGAGTTGGGATGACACCAATTGGAGTTCAAGCATTAGCAAACTCTGGACATGATGTTATCGTTGAAACAAATGCAGGAATTAACTCAGGAATTAGTGATGAGGAGTATACAGCAGCCGGAGCAACAATTGTTGAAAGTGCTCAAGAAGCATGGGATGTTGATATGGTTGTTAAAGTAAAAGAACCACAAGAGTCAGAATATCAATTCTTTAAAGAAGGAATGATTTTATATACTTATTTGCATTTAGCACCAGTACCTTCACTTATCAAAGCATTAATGGATAGTAAAGTACAAGCAGTTGCTTATGAAACTGTTCAACTAGAAGATGGTTCATTACCACTTTTAGCACCAATGTCAGAAATCGCTGGTCGTAGATCAATTACATTAGCAGCTCAGTTTTTAGAAAAACCACATGGTGGTCAAGGTATTTTATTAGGTGGAGCACCGGGTACTGAAAAAGGAAATGTAGTAGTTGTTGGAGCAGGAGTTTCAGGATTACACGCTGCTAAAATGGCGTTAGGATTAGGAGCAAAAGTAACTATCTTAGATATTGATTTACCTAAATTAAGATATGTAGATGATGTTTTCCCACAAATGCAAACACTTTATTCTAGTGAACAAAATTTAGCAAGCGCAATTAAAGATGCTGATGCTGTAATATCAACAGTGCTAATTCCAGGTTCACAAACACCAAAATTAATCAAAGAATACATGGTTAAATCAATGAAAGCTGGTTCAGTTATAATTGATGTTGCAATCGACCAAGGTGGTTCTGTTGAAACAATTGATCGAGTTACAACTCATGATGAACCAACGTTTGAAAAATATGGTGTAATTCATTACTCAGTAGCAAACATGCCTGGAGCAGTTGCTCGTACTTCAACTTATGCATTAACAAATGCCACTTTACCTTACATGGTAAAACTTGCTAACAAAGGAATAAGAGCATGTTTAGAAAATGATGCATTATTAAGAGGATTAAATGTAATTGATGGAAAAGTAACATATAAATCTGTAGCTTTACCAAATAATTTATATTGCTATGATCCAAAAGAAGTAATTGAAAACTTATAAAAATATTTTTATTAAGGCGTTTATTAACGTCTTTTTTTTGCGAAAAAAAGCATGATTATTAAAATCATACTTACTTTATTTATAAACTCTTATTAATAAATTCTCTAACTCTTTCAATATCCTCAGCATATTGTACTTTAATTTCTTCCATACTATATTTATCAGTAGCTTTAACTAATACTCTATCATATTCTTTAACATTAATATGATTGTAAATTAAACTATCCACATTTTTAATAGCATTAAACATTGTAGGATAATCATTTCCACCCGTTATAATAGTTAACCCTTTTTTATTTTTAAATGGTATTGGAAGTTTATGAACATACTTTAAACCAAATAAATATTGTAAGCGACTAATTGTTGATAGTAACTCCCCTGTAAAACTACTAAAATGAAGTGGTGAAGCAAGTACAACTAAATCTGCTTCATCAAAATCTTTCATCATTGTTTGAAACTCGTCTTTGATAACACATTCATTTGGATGTGAAAAACAATATTTACAAGCTACACATGATTTTATATCAGTATAGTAAGCATAATATGTTTTTATTTCGCAATCAATTGTTTCAAAAATATAATCTGTCAATTGTGCAGTTAATCCTTTTTTTAATGGCGAACCATTAAGAACGACTACTTTCATATTCTTTCACCTCTTTTAAATAATTCCATTGTTCCATAAAATTCATTTGCTTTGTTTCTTTTGGATTCATTTTAAACAATGCAAAGAAAATATCCATGCAATACCCCATTAAAAATAAAGAGATAAATGTTCCAATACCAAATGTTCCTCCTAAAAAGAATCCCATAATTAAAACAATTGCTTCAATCGTCGGTTTTACAAATGTTGTATCAACCTTTAATCTATTAACTAATCCTAGTAACATTGAATCTCTTGGTCCTGCTCCTATATTAGCATATAAATACATTACTGTACCTAAAGACATTAAAATAACACCAATTACATTCATAATAATTGCAATCCCCATATTTTGAGGTGCAGGAATATATGGCATGATCAAATCAATAAAAACACCAATAAAAACAATATTTAAAATCGTTCCAACACCAGGATATACTTTAATAAATAATGAAATAATAATAACACCAATTCCAACATAGATACCTGCTCTTCCAAAAGGAATATCAAAAGTTTTTGAAAGTCCCTCTGCTAAAACATCCCATGGTGCTAATCCAATATTTGATAAAGCACACATCGAAATTCCAATTGCAATTATTAAAAAACCTAAAAAAAGAGAAGTTGTCTTTTTAATAATATCTTCTTTTTTAAATATCATCTTTCTTCCCCTTTTCACTAATAATTATTTTTTAAATATTCTTGCCCTAAAGCACAATAATGCTCTCCATTTTCCTTAATATATTTTAAATCATCTTCACTAACTTTTCTTATCGCTTTTGCTGGGCGACCAACAATTAACATGCCATCTTCAAATTTAGCATTTTGAGTTACTAATGAACCAGCCCCAACTAAACAATTTTCACCAATTTCACAACCATTTAACAATGTCGATCCCATACCAATCATTGAATTATTTCCAATCTTAGCACCATGAATAATACAATTATGACCAATTGTTGTATTTTCTCCCACAACAACATCGTATGGTGCATCACTATGGATAGATGTCAATTCTTGAATATTGCAACCTTTTTTTAATAAAATATTTGACATATCTCCTCTAATTGTTGAATTAAACCAAATACTTACACAATCCTCAATTACAACATCTCCCACTATTCTAACACCATCTTGAATATAAGCGCTGCTTGCTACTTCTGGATATTTATCTTGATATTTATATAATTTCATACTAACACTCCTTCTTTTTAATTTTACCATATTACTTCTTATTTATACAAACAACATAAGGTGCATCTTTTCCTAAAACTGTATATTTGCTTACTGTAAAAAATTCTTGTTGAATTTGAGCAATAAAACTTTCTATGGCTTTTGCCTCTTGCAACCCCTCATCATGTCCCGGATAAACAACAATAATAATTACACCTTTTCTTTTTAAATAAGTTAATGCCTTTTGTAACGATTTAATAGTACTACTACTTTTTGTCGTAACTTCTTTTGAAAAACCTGGTAAATAACCTAAATTATAGATAAACAATGATATTTCATCATTAACATAATCATCAAAATTTTCATGCGAATCATTAATTATAGAAATATTTTCTTGATTAGTAAATCTCTTTTGACATAAACTAATTGCTTCATCTTGAATATCAAATGAATATACTTTAGCAAATAATTTAGCTAAATATGCACTATCATTTCCTTTACCTAAAGTCATATCAACAGCAATACCCTTTTCATCTTGATACCTATCTATCATAATTTTTGAATATTCTAAAACACCAATTAAATTACTCACATAAATCACCTTGCATATAATTATTATTTTTCATATATTTATCAATACTATTTAAAACATTTGTCTTGTTTAATGTCCATAATGGAGCAATCAAATCATCTTTTTTAGCATCCCCAGTTAACCTTTGAACAACAATTTCTTTTCTTAAATACCTTAATTGTTCTACAACTATTTCAACATATTCATCAAGACTTAAAAGATCCCAAGGTTTGTTTAAATACTCTTTTCCCATTTTTGAATCAGTTATTAAATGTAACATATGTATCTTTATTGCATCAATTTTTAATTTACTTAATTTTTTTGCATTTTCAATCATCATTTCTTTACTCTCATTAAATAAACCATTAATTAAATGAACACAAACTTTAATATTAGTTTTTTCTAAACGATTAAGACAATCAAGAAAAACATCATAATCATAACCACGATTAAAACTTTTAGCAATTTCATCATTAGTTGTCTGCAAGCCTAATTCAACCCAAACATCAAGTTTGCTTGTTAGTGAATCAAGATATTCTATTACATCATTTTCTAAACAATCAGGTCTAGTAGCGATTGCTAAAGCAACTACATTTTCCATTTCAACAAATGGCTCATACATTTCTTTTAAAGTTTCTAATGGAGCATAGGTATTAGTATATGCTTGGAAATATGCAATATATTTAGCCTTATCCCACTTTTGATGCATCATACTTTTAACTTGTTCAAATTGTTCAAGTAAGTCATTATTAATATTACCAGCATATTCACCACTACCTAACGAACTACAAAACGAGCAACCTCCATAGGCTATTTTCCCATCACGATTAGGACAACTAAAATTAGCATTCAAGCTAACCTTAAATACTTTTGAGTGATATTTTTCTTTTAAGTAATAATTAAAAGTATGATACCTTTTATTATCATTGCTATATTCAAAACAAACCATAATCCACTTCCTATATATTCTAATTGATTACACAAAAATAAAAACGCAATAAATCTCTTTATGCTACAATTTATCATATCAATGCTTAAAGTAATTGTCAAACATGAAACCCTTCTATATTTAACTATTTCAAAAAATCTTATTTTCATTAATTTTTTTTCGCAAAAAACGCATTTAAATTATTAATATAAATAATAAGATTAATATGTTTTAAAAAAAATTATTAAAATATTAATAGTGATTAAAAATTCATTTTAAACTATAATAATACATAGCATTTTTATCGACTAATAGTGGAAAAAATTAATTGTAAATAGAAAAAAATGACAAATTAGACATTAAAAACGACAAATTAAACAATATGTCTTTTTTTTCCATTGATTTAGTGTATGATATTTGTATGGCAACAATTAATATAAAAGAAGGAGGTCTATGTGTTTGATTTTAATTGAAAAATAATTGTTGTTTGAATTTTAATTAGATAAATTTTTAAGAAAATGGAGATAACTAATGAAAAAGAAATTATTTATTTTTGGTATATTATTATCATTTATATTTGGTGTACATATTAATGCTAATGTTGAAGATTATGTTGATAATGAAACACCAAGCCAAGAAAAAAATGAAAAAGAATATATACCTGCTGAATTACCAAGAGCAAGGGCAGCACTTACTGTGGCTAAAGAAGGACTTTATGATACAATAAAGGAAACAAAAAATGCTTCTGGGGTAATGACTGAAAGAAGATACTATTATAAAAGTAAGCTTGTTGAAAAAAGAACATATACATCAACAGCTAGCTCTAATTGTCGTATGAGAAATAAATATTTATATTATAGTGATGGAGCAACAGTAGAAAGACATAGAACATATAGTAATACTGGGGATACATGTTATAATTTACAAACTAAAGTATATAGAAGTAATAAAACAATAAGTGCTCATTCCATTTATGAGGGTAAAGTTGGTGGAAAAGTAATTGAGTCTAGATATTATGAAGTAACAGGAACTTATTATACATCAAAGGCATTTTATAAAGCAGGAACAGGGATATTATATAAAAGAGATTATTGGAAAGGTGCTGCGCCAAATAGAGTAACTCATACAGCTAATTTTAATGCAAAAGGAGATGAGTGGATAAATGCAACATATTTTCATTATCCAACAGATGTAAAAAAAGAATATGTAACATTTACTGGGACATCAGGAGCTAATAAAAGAAAAACAGCAACCGGATACGATGAAAATGGAATAAAATCGTGGTATAGGACTTACAATGCAAATGGAGATAAATACCATGTGACATACTATAATGCTCAAGGGATTAAAACAAAAGAAGCGAGATATTATGAGGATACTGGGACTTGGAATTGGGAAATAAAATATCAAGCAAATGGGGTTAACAAAACTGAAGAAATATACTTTAGAAAGAACGGAACAAAAGAATTAGATATAATATATGAAAATAATATATTATACAAAAAAACATATTATGATATAACGGGAACTAAGAAAGTTAGAAGCACTTGTTATAACGAATTAAAATTAATAGAAGAAGAGATTACATATTATAATAATGGCTATATTAAAGAGGAATTAGGGTATACTGGAGAAAATCCAAATATATTAATTTATAAAAGTCTTTATGATGAAATTGATGGAAAATTGAATACAGAATTCTTTTATGATGATGCTGGAAATATAATTGATGAGGAAAAAAGAGAAAATGACGTAACATTGGAATTTAGTGAAGCAGTAGAAGATATGCAAGATATAGATTATCATGTCAAAATAGAAGATGACAGAAATGTAGCAACATTTATTGATGATACAGGATTTAATATTGTAGTTTATAATAAAAAAGATGATGTTATAACTTTAAATGGCGAACAAATTGTTGAAATAGAAGAGATTGTTTACGAAAATAATGGTGAAAACTCCAATTCAATAGGTGGAATAGAGACTTTTGCCACAAAAACACTAGTTAGAACATTCAAAGGAATACTTGAATTACATAAAATTGGCAATATAACAGCAGTTGCCGGTGCAATATTAGTTTGTGTTGGAGGTCCAGCATCTTGGATAGCCGCTATAGGACTTGCAACTTCAATTCTACATGCTGGATTAAAAAAAGTTTATTATACTGGAAAAGTTTATAAGACTAAGGTAAAAAAAGGTAAAGGGAAATATACATATAAGTTCTCACAAAAAGTCAGTTTTTATTCAAATAAAGCTAGAACTAACCATATAGGAACAATATAATAATGAAAAAAGCACACCTTAAAATTTATAGATTAATTTCATTATTTATATTGATATTAATAGCTTTAGTATTCCATAGGTATATTAATTCGACTTTCCAATATTTTCTAGCAGTATTTTTTATTATAATAATTTGGTACTTCCTATTTTTTATAGTAGAAAAAAAATTAGAAAAAACCAATAAAGAAATCGATTAAATTTTTATTACACTATCCTAATAATATTTATAGCAGTTTTGAAATGAAAAAAGCACACTATAACAAGTAGAACTTTATTGTTTAATTTTTTATCAAATTATACATATAACTCAAAATAAAATAATATATAATTAATCAAGCATGGATTCAAACCGAACCCATGCTTCTTTAATTGAAATTTCAAGCGCACCACAAGGTGTTGCTTTTTTAGTATAATAAAAGGAGCTCACCCGACAAAAAGGAGCTCCCATATGAATTATAAACAATTAGATGAAAAAAAGAAAGTACAAATTGATATTCTATTAGAATTAGGACACTCTATGCGAGAAGTTGGAAGAATGTTAAACATTTCTCATTCAACAATATCCAGGTATAAAAATAATGTCTATACAAAAAGAAAAATTGATATAAAAACAAAATATAAGTTTTTTCTAGAATATCTCTATAAACATTATGATAGTAAATGTAGGTCAATAGAAGTTGGACTGTCAACACTTTAATGGACAATTATTATAAGGAATCATTTACTCTATATTCAACTGGGGATTGATATCCAAGTGTTGAATGTACTCTAT